>DATKTB010000026.1:0-17399 GCA_035531355.1 Minisyncoccota bacterium
TCGTTTAGTCGCACATCACCAACTTCTTCACGCACCCGACGTACTTCCTCGACAAGTCCGTGTGCAAGAGCATTTTTCAACCGCGCAGTAATTCTCTCCACGAGTATCTCGCGAGAAGGATCGATAACGATCCATTCGACGTCGTAGGGAGATTCTGAAGAGGTTTGTACAGGAACTTTTCCTCTCACGTCAATAATTTCGAGTGCTCGAATAAGTCGCCGTCGGTTTTGCGGGTCGAGGTCTTTGGCGCGGCGAGGGTCCGCAGTACTGATACGCGCATAGAGTTCTTCATTTGAAAACGTTTTAAGCGTTTCGCGAAATTCAGGATCAGGGTTACTTCCTTCCGGAAGTCCTCGAAAGAGTGCATTGAAATAAAAATGAGTACCGCCGGCGAGTATCGGCATTTTTCCTCGTGCGTTAATTTCTTGTATCAAACGAGTTGCGTCTTGTACGAAGTCTCCTGCAGAGTACCGTTCTTTGGGCGAGCAGATATCGATGAGATGGTGGGGAACACCCTGCATCTCTGCAGTCGATATTTTTTCAGTGCCGATATCAAGTCCTCGATAGACCTGTCGTGAATCAACCGAAATAACTTCGCCGTCATGCTTCAGCGCTTCCGCCACGGCACGCGAAGATTTCCCGGAGGCAGTCGGTCCGACGATACAGAGGATAGGTGTTTTCATTTCTCGGGATGGTACCACGGCTTGTACAGTTCGTGTGGATGTACCTTTGTATACTGTGTGCCATTCGAGTCTCTCTCGTATGGCGCGCAGGCGTCATACTTCCCAGCACAACTTTCGCTTTGCTCAATATGTGCCGGGAGAGAGACTCGAACTCTCATGACTCGCGTCGAGGGGTTTTGAATCCCTTGCGTCTACCAATTCCGCCATCCCGGCGCTGGTATGAACGATACCATATGCTAAAATTATTTTCATGAATGACGATGCGCGCTATATCCCGACGAAATACGATTCTGTTTTTTGGATTGATGTGGAGCGAATTGTGCCCAATCCCTATCAGCCGCGAAAGGAATTCAGTGAGCTCGGTCTTAAGTCGCTTGCAGAGAGTATCCGTCAGTACGGTATTCTCCAGCCGCTCGTGGTGAGCCGGAGTGACGTCGAAAAGCCTGATGGCGGATTGGAGAGTCTCTATGAATTGGTTGCCGGGGAGCGCCGCTTGCGTGCTTCAAAGCTTGCCGGTCTCAAACAAGTCCCGGTGGTTATACGGCAAGGAGATACCAATCTCACCAAGCTCGAATTGGCTATCATTGAAAATCTCCAACGAGAAGACCTAAATGCTATTGATCGCGCGAAAGCACTCCAGAAACTTATTGATGAGTTTGGTATTTCACACGCTGAAACGGCGGCGAAGATTGGTAAAAGTCGCGAATATGTCTCGAATAGTCTTCGATTACTCTCTCTTCCTGAGCATATGCAGGATGCCATTGTGGCGAAAGAAATAAGTGAAGGGCATGCTCGTCCGCTCCTCGCGCTCAACAGTCGTCCCGAAGAGCGCGAAACTCTTTTTAGAGAAATTATTTTGAAGCGCCTTCCGGTACGTGCGGCTGAGCGGATTGCACGTTCTATCGCGCAAGAGCGTGTTCGCGCGCATCACCGAAAAACAGTTGAGATTGTTGAACTTGAGAAAACACTTACTGAGACACTGGGAACACGGGTCATTATCGAAACAAATGCGGAAGGAGGGCGTCTGCTTATTGATTTCTTTTCCCCGGACGATTTACAGCAGTTAGTGGATGTCTTGGCAATTGAAAGGGATGGCGAAAAAAAGAGTGCTGAAGACGTTCTCCCCATTTTTCCCCATACGACTCAGCTCTCAAACGATCCGGTGGTGCCGGCCGCTCCCGAAGAAGTAAGTGATGATGACGAACTGTATTCGGTCAGCGGTTTTTCGGTATAGGGAATACGTCTCCTACTTATTATTCATTTTATGAAAATGCTTCGCGTGCCGCCGCGACGGCTTTGTCGCTTCGGTGAGTCCGAGTGCCGCGCGGATATGTCTTCGTGCGAGTGATGTTCGTACGATATCGAGCCACTTTGACGAGGGGTGCGCCGAGTCACGGCGCAGGATTTCAACCACGTCACCGTTGCCGAGCTTTGTTTCAAAAGAGACCAATTTACCATTTACTTTTACTCCTTGAAGATGGTTTCCCAAATCACTATGTATCGCGTACGCGAAATCAATCGGCGTGGACATCGCGGGCATGTCGATGACATCACCTTGCGGCGTAAAAACAAAAACACGGTGTGAGAAGAAATCTTCCTTGAGCCCATCTACGAAATCTTGAGATCCTTCATCGTCTGAATGTGCTTCAGCGAGCTCGGCAAGCCAGGGCGGCATTTTCTCTAGACTCGATACAATGTCTTTTCCTTTCGAAACTTTCATAAGCGAAGGAATCAATGAACGCCACGAAAAAGACAGTGCAGAGAATCTGCTTTTTTGCACCTCTTTTTCAAGTTTATCGATTCCTTTACCCAGTTGTTTATAGGACATGTGCGAAGCAATACCGAACATTGCATGTCGGTGCATGTCTTCGGTACGAATCTGAATCTCAACAATGCCTGCTTCAGGAGTAACGACGGTCGTGTGGAGTGACTGATAACCGTTTGGTTTCGGAAATGCTATGTAATCTTTAAATTCTCCCGGAAGCGGGCGGTAGAGTGCGTGTATCATGCCGAGGGCCGCATAACAGTCTTCAATAGAAGGAACGATAATCCGCAGAGCGGCGATATCATGGATCAAGCTAATGTCGTCATGCTTGCGTTCGAGTTTCTTATGCAGGCTCCAGAGCCCTTTCATGCGAATGTCCGTACGGAACTTCGTAAGACCTTTTTTTGCAAATTCACGTTTCAATTCTTTCTGTACTTTTATGAGCCCGCTCTCAGTTTCTTGCGTTTGTAATTTACGCATTTCAGCGGTGTGTCGTGCCGCATCAGGATCGATGAAAGGGAAAGCGAGGTCTTCAAGTTCTCGTTTTATTTTCCCCATGCCGAGCCGATCGGCAATCGGGGCGTAAATATCGAGCGTCTCAAGCGCAATACGTTTCCGCTTATGTGGCGGAACGTACTCCAGTGTTTGCATGTTATGAAAACGGTCCGCCAGCTTCACAATCAGTACACGGATATCGCTGGCAGTTGCGACGAGGAGGCGGCGAAGACTTTCGGCGTGCCGCTCAGCGCCGCGGTATTTATGCGTTCCAAGCTTGGTCACTCCGTCAACAATGAAGAGCAGTTCCTTCCCAAACTCTTTTTCAATTTCCTCACGCGAAACACGGACATCTTCTATTGCGTCGTGCAAAAGTCCTGCGGCAATGGTCACCGCGTCCATGCCGTATTCAGCAAGAATCTTTGCGGTTGCGGCTGGATGTATAAAATAGGGTTCGCCTGAAAAACGCTTTTGTCCCTCGTGTACTTTTTTCGAAAATTCATATGCTTTTTCGATAAAAGCAATATCTTCCTTCGAAGGAGATGACATCGCGGCTATGATTTCTTTGGCGGTAGTCATGGTGGTTACTATACACCTATCGTCCGCGTTATTTCAGGTACTCGGCTGCTTCCGCGGGAGTCAGGGTATCCGGTTTTACAGATTCGGAAAGATAGATGCGACGCAATCCTTTTTTCAAAAATAGTCCTTGTTTTGATTTGTAGAGTACGAGATTTTTCCCGGTACGCGGATGTTTTCCGATGTCTTTGACGATTTCAACTCCTTTCGGCGGACGCTTCGGTTCTGCAAGAATTGCGAGTGCGGTATCAAACGTGACCGTATACGGATCACCCATCGCGGCTTTCAGTGAGCGAAATTCACCATCACTGCCGACGTACGGGCCGAACCGTCCCGTCGATGCGATAACGGGTTTACCGGTGAGAGGATGCAGTCCGAGTTTGCGGGGGAGTGAAAGATATTTAAGGGCATCCGCGAGTGTGATGCTCGCGAGGTCGGTGCCGGCAGGAATACTTGCGCGCTTGGTCGCTTTCTTGGGAATTTTCACACGCTTTGTAGAAACTTTCTTCGCTGTTTTTTTGGATTTCTTTTTTACGGTTGGTGCTGGTGTCGGGTCAGGTTCCGGTTTCTTTTCTTCTTCGAGCTCCATTTCAACATACGGGCCGAACCGTCCGGTCTTTATAAAAATAGGCGCGCCGGTCTTTGGGTCATGACCAATCGGTTCGTCTTGTTTGAGTTCAATCCCTTCTTCAGTACGTGCACCAAGACAGTCCGGATAGCGTTTACAGCTCATAAAAATACCGCCGCGGCCGAGCTTAAATTCCATAGGACTTCCGCAGATGGGGCAGGGGAATTCAAGAGGGGCATCTCCTAACGCGGTTGCTTTCGGCAATTGGTCACCTTGCCGTACCGCCTCTTCAAATGGGCCGTAAAATGCAGTAAGTGTCTCAGTATACCCTCGCTCACCGCGCGCTATTTCATCGAGTTCATTCTCCATCTCTGCCGTAAAAGAGTCGCTGATGTACTGCGGAAAATGTTCTTCGAGCCATCCGGAGACGACCATGCCGGTCGCGGTCGGCTTGAGTGCCCGCCCAAGCTTTTCAACGTAACCGCGATCTTGGATTGTTTTCATCGTTGACGCATAGGTTGATGGTCGACCAATGCCGCGTTTCTCAAGTTCCTTAATGAGCCCCGCTTCGGTGTACCGATTAGGCGGTTCAGTTTGTTTTTCTTCGGCGGACAGGGCGAGGAGTTTAAGCACATCGTTGGTGGCTACTGCAGGAAGTTCGACATCTTCTCCGCGCGCGGCGGTATCAAGCGCAAGCCACCCTGGGAAAAGTACGCGCGATCCATTTGCCGTAAAAAGCGGAATCGCGGCATCAGCTTTTACGCTTATGTTCGTACGCATAATGCGCGCGCTCGCCATCTGTGAAGCAAGCGTACGCGTTCGAATGAGCTGATAGAGCTGTTCTTCATCAGGTGTCGCACCCGCGCTTTCGCGTGTCGGCTCCGTCGGGCGGATGGCCTCATGAGCTTCTTGGGCATTTTTGCTCGTGGTTTTATACGTTCGTACATTCACATACTCTTTTCCAAATTTCTTTTCAATCGCTGTTGCCATTTTTGAAACGGCCTCCGTACTAAGGTTGACCGAGTCAGTACGCATGTAGGTAATGTGACCGGCCTCGTATAGTTTCTGTGCCGCACGCATAGCCCGCGACGGTGCAAATCCAAGTCGCGTTGATGCGGTTTGCTGTAACGTCGAAGTGGTGAAAGGAGGTCGGGGATTCCGTTCCTCGGCTTTCTCGGTTATGGCGGCAACGGTCCATGAAGCTTGGCGCCCGGTCTCTACGATACGATCGGCCTCTTCTTTGGTCGTCGGTTCTTCTGTACAGGTCGTCGACAAGACAAGCACACCAGTTTTTTTAACTGCTTTTGCTTGGAAGTCTGCCTTCACCACAAAATAGGTAACGGGAATAAATGATTTAATTTCCCGCTCGCGTTCAGCGAGAATGCGAAGGGCAGGTGATTGTACGCGTCCGGCTGAAAGGCCGTAGCGCACTTTCTTCCAGATAAGTCCCGAAAGATCATACCCAACAATACGATCGAGCACGCGACGCGCTTCTTGTGCACGACGCAAATCTTCATCAATCAATCGGGGGTGGGCGAGCGCTTCTTCAATCGCCGCTTTTGTAATCTCATGGAAGACGACCCGGTGCGGTTTTTTAAGTCCGGCAACCTCTTTAATGTGCCACGCAATAGCCTCACCTTCACGGTCGGGGTCAGTTGCCAGGTAAATCTCGCTCGCTTTCGCGGCGGCATGCTCTATTTTTTCAATGACATCCCTTTTTTCAGCCGGAATGACATAGCGCGGAATAAAACCGTTCTCAATATCAACGGCGTCTTTATTGGATTTCGGCAAGTCTCGAATATGGCCGACAGAGGCAAGAACGGTGTAGTCTTTTCCAAGATACGCACCGATAGTACGCGCTTTGGTTGGCGATTCGACGATAAGTAGGCGAGTTCCCATTCATCAACTCATAACGCAGATACCTATATATGGTCAAGAGGGGTTACGAGATTTCAACTCGTATGGGCTGGTGGTCAGAACCGTAAGCGTCCATGAGAACAGAGGCTTTCTGTACCGAAAATGAGTCCGAAACGAGAATATGGTCGAGTTGCGATCGCGAAAGCGAGTGGGTCACTTCTCCGCGGAGAGGATTGCGTAGCGAATGTTCAGCGAACTTTTTTTCAATATGCAGACGTTCGCGCTTATAGAAGAATACGTCGTGCATGTTTCCACCGAGTAACCAGTTGAGAGGGGTAATGTGCGGTTTCTCGAGAATATTAAAGTCGCCGCAAACAATCGCGGGGTGCGAGGGATCGTGTTCAGTCATCGCATATTCGAACTCCCGGTATCGCTCTTCGGGGTGCGTGAGCGCGAGGTGCAAACTGAATATGCGTACGGTCTTTCCGTTCAGTACCACATCCGCATAGAGTCCGTTTCGATTTTGCACGAAGGCAAAGTGGAATGGTCGCATGAGCATAGTAAAGAGACGGGCGCGGAGCGACACGGATTGTTTCGGACGTATAAATGGTAGTGCGCCGTGTGCGCCAAGGGGATGCTTTGAAAGAATGACATGGTACATCGGCACCACTCCCGTAGAGAATACTTTTTCCGTATCTACATGAAAGGCGATGGCTGAAGGAAGTGATTTCAGGCGGGTGAGGAAATCTTCGGGCACTTCCTGCAAGCAAAAGATATCGAAGTCGCTCTGGGCAATAAAATCAAACGCGCGATCAAGCTCGCGGTTGCGGTAGAGCATGTTCCAAGAATAGATTTTCATAGAGTTAGGTACGGTTGCGCACATGACCGGCACTCCGTCGATCTGGTATTTTTGATACCGCTCCGGGCCGCTTGGCCAAGTCTTAGTATCAAAAACACCAGATCGACTCCGGTTTGTTTTCATAGGCGGTGCCAGGCACCAAATTCTTCTTTGATGAGTCCGCGAAGTTCGAGAGCGACGAGCGCCGTTAAAAGTTCTCCGGGCGTGCCCGCGGCACAACGCAAGACTTCATCGCGTGTTTTTGGTTCTTCGAGCATATTCCAGATAACGAGTTCCTTGTCGACAAGGTTGCCCCCTTCGCGTCCGGGCTCCTCGCGCGGCGGTAGGCGAAGCGCCTCAAGGATATGGAGCGGTTCGGTGACCAGTGTTGCGCCCAGTCGAATGAAGAGATGAGATCCGAACGCATGCGGGTCGCCGATGCGATGGGGAATACAGAGCAGTTCGCGATTATACTCACCGGCAAGACGTGCGGTGATGAGCGTTCCTGATTTCGGCCCCGCCTCAATCATGAGTACTGCATCGGCAAGTCCAACCATGAGGCGGTTTCGTTCAGGGAAAAAATAAGCGCGCGCCGGCGTGTGTGGTTCATACTCGGAAAGAAAACCACCACCTGCTTTCAAAATTTCTTTAGCAAACGCGCGATTGCTTCGCGGATACAGCACCTCATCGTGTAGCCCTGATCCCGGTACGACGAGTGTATGGAGGCCTGCGGTGAGCGCCGCGGCATGTGCACATGTATCAATTCCCAGTGCGAGACCACTCACGATTGATATGGGATACCCGGCAAGACCGGCAATCAGTGTTTGGCACGCTTCTTTCCCGTAACTCGTCATGGCGCGGCTTCCAACAACGGTAAGCATTTTTGTCCCCTTGGGAGGCAGGTTTCCGCGTACCCAAAGTTGCTTCGGTTGTTGGGGAATCTCTCGCAATCCGTCGGGCCATTCAGTGGGGGCAAGTTCACGTATCTCCATAGGTGCAGTATACTAGGTGTACATGCTCGATATACATTTTATTCGGGAGAACGCCGACATCATTAAAGCCGGAGCCGCCAAGAAACATATTACGGTCGATGTTGATCGGTTGATTGCGGTCGATGATGACCGCAAGCGTATTCGACAGGAGCTGGATACGAAGCGTGCTGAACAAAATCGAAGAAGCAATGAGATCCAACGAGCCACTGGTCTCGAGCGCGAGAAATTAATTGAAGCCATGCAACATTTGAAGGCAGGCATGGCTGAGGGAGAAGAACAGTTGAGAGAAGTGATGAATGAGTGGCAGACACTGATGCTCTCAGTACCAAACATTCCGGACATGTCGGTTCCTGATGGGGAGAGTGATGCAGACAATCTTGAGGTGAAGAAGTGGGGTACGCCGACTGAATTTTCCTTCACCCCGAAAGGTCATGTTGAACTCATGACAACACTCGGTATCGCTGACTTTGAGCGAGGCGCTAAAGTTGCAGGCTTCCGCGGATATTTTCTAAAAGGTGACGGTGTCCTGCTTGCAAATGCCGTCTGGCAACTTGCGCTTAAACATTTCTCCGCAAAAGGACTTGTCCCGATGAGCGTTCCTTCAATGGTACGCCGCGAGACATTCCTTGGTACGGGGTATCTGCCGCAAGGAGAAGAAGATCTCTATAAGACGCAGGACGGGGATTATCTCGCCGGTACGGCCGAAGTCGCCACGATGGGGTACTACATGGGCGAGACGCTCGACGCGGATAAACTTCCCGTGCAGTTTCTTTCATTTTCACCTTGTTTTCGGAGAGAAGCGGGTGCGCACGGGAAAGATGTCGGCGGACTTATTCGCGTACATGAATTTTTCAAATGGGAACAGGTCATCTTGTGTCGCGCTGAGCACGATGAGTCAGTTCGCCTGCATGACTGGCTAAATCGCAATACGGAAGAGTTTATTGAGCTTCTTAACATTCCCTATCATACGGTGATAAATAGCGGCGGTGATCTTGGGCTCGGACAAGTCAAAAAATATGACATTGAACTCTGGGTTCCGGGAGAGAAGACCTATCGGGAGATTAGCTCGGCTTCGTATTTCCATGATTTTCAAACTCGTCGATTGAATATTCGATATCGTGATGCGGAGGGAAATATGCGTTTTCCACACTCTTTAAACTCAACCGCGATTCCTACTCCGCGTATTCTCGTATCCATTGTCGAGAATTATCAACAAGCAGACGGTACCATCAAAGTACCTGAAGCACTCGTGCCGTATGTCGGAAAGAGTGTCATTGGAGGGGCATCGTAGCGAGCGGCTTGCCGCACGCCGACGCCGTAGTCGCCGTCTTTTACTTATTGCACTCGGCATACTGTTCTTTATCGTCGTTGGCGCCGTATTCTACGGACTTTCCCGGCCGGAAGTGCGTATCTCAAACGTGACGGTGTATGGAGCGAGTCAATCTCTCGCGGCCATCGCAACAACAGCGATGCAAGGGAGTTATTTGGGCATTCCGCGCAACTCAACTTTTTTCGTCCCCGAGACACGGATTCGTTCTCTCATACGGACAACATATCCGGACATCGCCGCTGTTTCAATTTTTCGAAATGGATTTACCGGCCTTTCTATAAAAGTTGATTACCGGGTGCCCATTGCCCGCTGGTGCGGTTTTTCTTACGCTACGACCTCTCCCGAGGATGCACTTCTAAAAGAGGTAACGCCACTAACACAGAATACGTGCTATCTTTTTGACGCCGATAGTTTTGTGTATGCAACCGCTACGGAACCTTTTCTCACCACGACTGAAACAGCATCATCTTCTCCCGTTGTTACCGGAGTAAATCCAGACCAAACACTCACTCCTTTCATTCTTTTTGACTCATTTCAGAGTAGCTCTGCACTACCGATTGGGAGCACCCTTACGAATGCTCCCGCGTTACCGGCTGTCTTTGCTTTTGCGCGCCAACTTCGCACGTTCGGTGCATCAGTCGGCGCTATCGTCATACGGGGCGATGAAGTAGATTTTTTTCTCGTGTCACCGGCGAATGATTCTATCAGCACGTCGCGTATTACCTATCTTTTGGGGGATGAACAAAATGCATTTACCGCTCTCGCTTCCGCGCAGGCAGATTTCAATTTTACGGATGGTTCGGTTTCGTATCTTGACCTGCGTTTCCCGGGTAAGATATACCTAAAGAAAGTCGGATCACACTAATGAATACTTTTTGGCAGACACTAGCAAAACCGTTTTTTGTGATGGCACCCATGGCTGACGTCACGGATGTGGCTTTTCGCGCACTGGTCGAAAAACGCGGTGCCCCGGATGTTTTCTGGACGGAATTTGTTTCTGCAGACGGTCTCTACCACACACGTCCCATTAGAGACCAGGAGTCTATCCTGCCTTCGACGGGTGTCTCTAACGGGACAAGCGAGATACAGAGGATTGAAGGGCATCGTTCTTTGCTTCGCGATCTGCAGTTCGCTCCTAATCAGCATCCAATCGTTGCGCAAATATTTTCTTCTGAACCGTCGATGATTAGCTATGCAACCAAACTGGTTGCCGAACTCGGTTTCGATGGGGTCGATCTTAATATGGGTTGTCCCGATCGGAGTATTGAAAAACAGGGTTGTGGCTCGGCGATGATGAAGACTCCTGAAGTTGCCCGCGCCGTTATCCGTGCGGCGAAGGAGGCGAGTGCTCTCCCGGTCTCGGTGAAGACTCGAGTTGGTTACAACAAAGAGTCACTGGAAGAATGGCTCCCCGTATTGCTCGAAGAATCTCCGGTTGCCATCACCCTTCACCTCCGTACGCGAAAAGACATGTCGCTCGTACCGGCTGATTGGGGATATATGAAAAAAGCAGTCGAGATTCGTAATCGATTGAATCCGAACGTTCTTTTAATTGGAAATGGAGACCTCACTGATCTCGCTGATGCACGAGAAAAAGTCGCCCAGTCCGGATGTGATGGTGCCATGATAGGTCGCGGCATGTTTGGTAACCCATGGGTTTTTGCGGGCAGGAAGCCTGAAGAGACGCCGCTCGCCGAGAAGCTCGCGGCGCTGGTCGAGCTTGCCTACGGTTTCGAAAAGATATCTCCACCGAAGAATTTCTCTATTTTAAAAAAACATATTAAAGCGTTTGTCACCGGTTTCGATGGCGCGGCACGTCTTCGCGCGCTCGTAATGGAGGCTGAGAACGCGGCAGAGCTTGAGCGCATTCTGCACGAGAATCAGCTATAATTGACGCATGGCTCACCAATCTCTTTATCGAACCTACCGCCCATCCACTTTTGCTGATGTCGTGGGGCAGGAACAGGTCACGAAACCGCTTGAGGAGGCGGCAAAGACCGGAAAAATTGGACATGCATACCTTTTTTCTGGAAGTCGCGGATTAGGGAAGACATCAGTCGCCCGTATTTTTGCGGCGGCAATAGGGTGCAAGGATACTGATTTGTATGAGATAGATGCCGCGAGTAATAACAGTGTTGACGATATCCGAACCCTGACGGAAGGAGTGTATACGCTTCCGTTTGAATCGCCGTATAAAGTGTATTTGCTTGATGAGGTGCATATGCTCTCCAAGGGCGCCTGGAATGCTTTTCTAAAAACGCTTGAGGAACCGCCTTCGCACGCAGTATTTATTCTCGCAACAACTGAAATAGAGAAAGTCCCCGAGACGGTGCAGTCACGGTGCCAGGTGTTTGAGTTTAAGAAGCCGACGCACGCCGTGCTTTCCGCCATGACGGCGGCAGTCGCAAAGAAGGAAGGATATACGCTCGCACCCGATGCTGCCGAACTTATTGCGATGCTCGCTGATGGTTCGTATCGCGATGCACTTTCGATATTGCAAAAAGTATGTGCGACCGGAGCAGAAAAGAAATTATCCCGTGAGGTGGTCGAAGTGACGACCGGTGCGCCCAAGAGAGAGCAGGTACATGCGCTCGTCGCCGCACTGGCGGGCGGCGACCGTGGTGCCGCACTGGCGGCTATCGAACGCGCAAATACGGCAGGCGCCGACATGCGTTTCTTCCTTGATCTCGTGCTTGAGACGCTTCGGTCCACACTGCTCGTACGGTATGCTCCCGAACTACGTACCTCGCTTGCAAGCGAGTTTGGTGCCGATGAATTTTCAATTCTTGAGAAATTCGCACTCGAGAAGGGTATTACGCATGCGACGATGCTCGCTTTTCTTACTGCGGCCGATCGCATTCGCTACGCTCCTATTCCCGCACTCCCGCTTGAGCTCGCGGTGCTTGAACTCTTTAGCGCAGAATGAAAGGCGACATAATTCGATGGACAATACTTGCGGCGATTCTTGTTATCGCCGGAGGCGGCATCTATTTTAAGTATCAACATACGCGTTCGTGTGCGCAATCGATTCGGTATGCGATAGGCGCCGTTGATGCTCGTTTCGATATTTCATCTGCCGCGCTTTTGAATGACAGTGAAGCGGCGGCGGCGATTTGGAATAAAGCAGGAGGTCGCCCACTTCTGGTTTATGATAAAAATTCCGCGTTCAAGATTAATTTAATCTATGACGCGCGGCAGGCTTCGGCAAAAATCGGCATTCAAATTGCCACGCAACAGTCGAAAGAAGATGCGGCCCGGGCAGAGCTTGATGCGGCACAAGCACAATTCATTGCAGAACAATCGGCATACAATCAGACTGTGAGCGCGAGCAATGCGCGCGGGGGTGCAACGCCGAGCGAAATCATCGCGTTCAATGCGCAACGCGCGGCACTGAACGTTCTCTCAGATTCTATTAATCAAAAAGTCGCCATTTATAACGCAAGCGTCGATGCGTTAAATGCCGTGGTTGCCAATTACAACAAATCAGCAGGACAAACTTTCAAGGAAGGGGAGTACGTGCAGGACGCTTCGGGGAAACGCATTAATATTTTTGAATTTGTCGGTACGACGCAACTTGAGCGCGTTCTTGCCCATGAATTCGGACATTCGCTTGGTCTCGGCCATAACAGCAACCCGCAGTCTATTATGTATGCGCAGAACGAGAGTGGAAATCTGATACCAACGACCGATGACCTTTCGGCGCTTCGGGCAATATGCGACTCTTAACGAACGCAGAAATAATGATAAGGTAAGCGTATTGCTGGATCGTCTAAAGGTAGGACAGGGGCCTTTGAAGCCCTCAATCTTGGTTCGATTCCAAGTCCAGCAGCATTGACTTTTCATAAAATTATGAATATAATAAAGCCCAATTAACCCATTGGGGTTAAGGTTCTTTCACAAGGAGATCACGATGCAAATCTTAAAAGGAGCTTCTCTGGAGCTTCGTGAGTTCCAGAAAGACCATCTACCAACACTTTTCGTGTGGAGGAATTCGAGCGACTTCATGGAATTATGTTCAACCAGGCGCAATGCCGTATCTTTTGAAGAATTTCAAACCGAATTGAATCGTGACTTCAATAGAGATCGACACTTGCAGTTTGTGATTGTTAAGAACCAAGAGTGTATCGGCACAATATATTCCTACAATCTAAACCATACCGACGCTTACGTCTTCGTAACTATTTATCTCGCAAAGCCATGGCGTGGTAAAAGATACGGCGCTGAAGCCATGGTCGTATTTTCGGAATATCTTTTTCGGGAATACAGACTCTATAAGATCTACGCTGAGGTCTATTCCTATAATCTTGAATCTTTACGCTCTCTAACTAACGGAGGATTCACTGAAGAAGGAAGGTTCCATGGTCATCGACTTCATAATGGTGCACGGCACGACCTTATACGGCTCGCATTTTTCAGAAGCCATTTTAAGGATTTTGCACTTCTTGTGAAAAGGCTGACAAATCGAAATCCATATGATTGGATATGAGTGGTTCTACAAATTTAGCCCCCAAGGAGGTGATTATCATGGGCGAATATGGTGGTGGATACGACAAGGCCGACGCCGCAAATGACACAGGCTCGTCATCAAGTAAGGTCAGTGAAGCATGGCATGACGCACGAGACGATGCGGCCCGAGAAGGTGGACACGGTGTGCCGAAAGATCGGCATGGCTCGGACGACAGTGGCAAGTGAGCTCTTTCCAAGAGTGCGATGTTGCCAACCGGGTATCCATAGGATGGATGCCCGGTTTCTTTTTTTGAGGTAATATTTATGTATGATTGGTGGAGAAGAGCAAATTTCAATGATTACATGGCAGGATGCTGCTTTTAGTTTTGAAGATTCTATACCGGCAACTGCTCCGGAACCTCGAGTAATATTTGGTATCATCCTGCACGAAACAGCTAAATACATCTTCATTTCGACAGAAGTATATAGAGATCAAAAAACAAAAGAATTTATTCCTGTAGACGGAATGCTAATTCCCCGTGGGGCTATACGCGAGATAAGACATCTTACAAAATTTTATGACTGATTCCTTTTTACAAAAGAAAGTACGCGTCTACTGGAGCGATGCCGCCCTATATGGCCCCAAAAATAAGGTCGACCAACTCACGCTGATGGAGACAATCGGGATATTAGAAAAAGAGAATGAGAATTTCATAATTATTCGAGCCCCCAAAAATATTCGTCGAACAGATGGCACGGCGCATCCGGCAGATGTACAGCCAACATTTTATCTTATCCCCCGCGGCATGATAGAAAAAATTGAGCTGATATAATTAAAAAATCAACAAGAGAGTTTATATGTCCAACGACTCTCAAAATATGAAGTTACCTATAACATTTAGTGAGCTAGACATTACTTGGTAAGAAAGGTTCTAATATCATCCCAGACGGCTATAATCATTTTATTATGGAAAAACAGGCTCGAGTAGGGATAGGAGTCTTTATTTTTAAGAACGGAAAGTTCCTAATGGGGAAAAGAATAGGTTCTCATGGAGAAGGAAGTTGGTCAGTTCCCGGCGGGCACTTGGAGTTTGGTGAATCATTTGCAGACACCGCTAAACGAGAGGTGTTAGAAGAAACCGGATTGATTATAAAGAATATACGTTTTGGTGCCGTGACAAATGATCTTTTCCAAAAGGAAGAGAAGCACTATGTAACTATTTGGGTACTGTCAGATTATGAAAGTGGTGTGGCTATGATTTTGGAACCCGATAAATATGTAGATCAGGGTTGGTTTGATTTCGACACGTTGCCTTCTCCACTGTTTCTTCCCTGGGAGCAGTTATTCGAGTCAGGGTTTGTTGAGAAGATAAAATCTGAGTCATTCCGAGGAACGTCAAAATAACAGCTAGAAAAGGGTTCGGTAGCAGGAAACCGTAATCTCCCACATATTCACCTAATGCCGTTGTCAGTGTATCAAAAAATAAAAAACGAGCCCCCGCATAAGAATGCGGGGGCAAGGACAAAGTCCAAAGGGCCTAAAAGACCCAAGGGTCAAAGTCCAGAGTTCAACTTGCACGCACCGCCGCAGGGCCGTAGCCGATCCAGTCGCTGCCGAGCCAGTTGAAGCTCCAGCGCCACCGGCCGCCGCTCCAGTCGAGGCAGCGGACGCACAGGTAGCCATCGCGGCGGCGGTAGACAGTGCCCCAGAAGAAGATGTAGCGGGTATTCCCGTTTCCATCCGTCTTCCACTCATCGGGGATGAGTTCGAGGTGCGCGAGCAGGTAGTCGAGGACATTGGCGTTGAAGGCGGACTTCTTCGCCAGCTCCTTGCGGAGCTTGTTGCCTTCGATGACCTTGCCATCCTTCTGGCCGCTTGAGAGGAAGAACTCGACCTGTTTGGGGTCGAACTTCCACTGGCCACCCTTCTGGTGCTCTTCGATGGTGAAGCCATCGTTGGCCCACGGATTGAAGGGGTTGGCGTCGCAATCGATGACGTGTTGAACGACGGCGATGGACGCGTGCCCACGGAGGACACTACGCACATCGACGAGGACATTGCCCTCGCACAGCCGCTTGATGTCATCGTTGCTGAAATCCGCGCGGCGGAACGCCAGTTTGAGTTCGTTGGCTTGGCCAACATCGAGCATAAGGTCGCTCATGGTTGCATCTCCTTTGTCTGCGACGGTGTTCAGTGTGAACCGTGTCGCGTGCCAGCGGGCTCACTTCGGGTGAAGGGTTTGCCATAGCAGGGAGGGGCCTAAAACAAGCCGCTTTCTGCTATGGCAAACTGCAAGTTGAAATCAAAGAACTTGTACCTGCTGTCAGAGAGTATAGAACACATCATACATTTCTGTCAAGTGCTCGCTGATTGTACCCTCCTTGCCTTAGTAAGGAGCTCTAAGGGGCATCCTAATTTTATATGCAAAGTGCGATTTACTAGCATATAGGACGGCTCTAGTGTCGTCCTATATGGCCAGCTCACAATGGTACGATTAGGGTATGGAACGATACAACAAGCTTGTGCGAGATAAGATTCCACAGATTTTGGATGGGAAAGGAGTTACCTATGAAAAAAGAATTGCCACTTCTGAGGAATACAGAATCGAACTGATTAAAAAACTTGCCGAGGAAGTGGGCGAGTTTGGAGAAGCAGGATCTCCTGAAGAGCTTGCGGATGTGCTTGAGGTTATTTCGGCTCTCAGAAAACTACCGGAGTATGCAAATGTCGAAGAGTTAAGAAAACAAAAATTCGATGAGCGTGGAGGATTCGAAGATAAAATTATCCTGCAGGGAGAAAAATAGCCATGTCAGACAGTCGGTTCGTTAGTTTAGAGTTTCTGTTGCTGATATAATAAATGAATCATGCAAGACGCGATTATCTATTTCATCGTGGGAGGTGCTGTCACCACTGCCGTCGTGCTTCTTGAAGAAAGCGGATTGCGCCTTCTTTCCGGACTTGCGACGCTCATGCCCGTTTTTACACTCATCGCCTATTTCTTTATCGGTCAATCGAGTGGGGGAATTGCTTTAAGTAAGAATGCAGAATTAGTGCTTATCGGCACGCTCGTAGCGTGGGTTCCTTACATGCTCGCCATCGTCTGGCTTGCACCGCATTTTGATACACATAAGACAATAGGCATTGCGCTCGGGATCTTCTTCGTTCTCGCTCTTTTATTTCTTCTACTCACTCAACATTACGGATGGTTTCAATAACTCGCACGTAGATTCCCGTACCGTGCCAAACAGAGAGGACTTATTCATACATTTTCAACAATCGTACATCGAATCCGATTTTTCGATGCTATGCTATTTTTATTATGAATACCAAAACAATCGTGGGAGTGGGGATACTGGTTGTAGTGCTTAGTGGCGGAGTGGGATACCTCGTCTCAAATGCAATACGCGGAAATACAGGAGTGCCAACTGCAACCACAACACCATCGATTGCGTCATCGACCATTCCCTCAGTGACTCCTTCAAAAACTGTCTCTCAAAAGACACCACCGAAGTCATATACATACACACCATCACAACCAACCAAAACCACCGCAAAAATGGTAGGCATCGGTTCGCTCTCCTATCTTCTCAGTCTTAAAGAACCCCTGGTCTGCTCGGTTAAGATCATGAGCGGTTTTGCTCGTTCGGGGACGCTGTATGTTGCCGGAGGATCGGCGCGTGCTGATTTTACAAACTCATCAATGATAGATGATGGCGCGTATCTGTATGCGTGGGTGACGGGTGCGACAACCGGAATTAAACTTCTTGCTCCTTTGAGTGTAAGCGGGAGCGCCATTGCCAATAATGGCGGGATAGATCCTGCAACCAATCTTTCCTTTTCTTGTAATC
>DATKTB010000027.1:0-12110 GCA_035531355.1 Minisyncoccota bacterium
AAGCGGCAACCGCTGGCATTACCGCGCGTATCAAGGTTCTTTCCAATTTAAAGCTTGATGAAAAACGGCTTCCGCAGGACGGCCGCTTTAAAATGGAAACGGAGGCCGATCGCGTGTCATTCCGTGTCTCTATTTTGCCGACATTCTTCGGTGAAAAAACTGTCATGCGCCTCCTGCGCGAAACCGGTGAAGGGTTCACGCTCGAAGCTCTCGGGCTACATGGTGAAAATATGGAACGTATCCATCACGCACTCAAACAAACGACAGGCATTATCCTCGTCTCAGGACCAACCGGATCGGGAAAGACGACCACGCTCTATACCATGCTCGATATTCTCAACCGGCCGGATGTAAATATTTCCACGGTCGAGGACCCTATCGAATACCAGATGAAGCGTATCAATCAGACGCAGGTGAACCCGCAAATAGGGTTCACGTTTGCAAATGGTCTTCGTTCACTCGTGCGACAAGACCCTGACATTATTATGGTGGGAGAGATTCGTGACAACGAGACAGCGTCACTCGCGATTAACGCCGCCCTCACCGGACACCTCGTTCTTTCGACTATTCACACGAATAGTGCCGCCGGGGCAATACCACGCCTCATTGATATGGGTGTCGAACCTTTTTTGCTCGTCTCAACCATTCGCGTGATCATTGGGCAACGGCTTGTCCGGAAACTTTGTGACAACAAAGAATCCTATACGCTTGATGCGGCAGGGCGGAAGAAAATCGCGAGTGATGCTGAATTCGAAATGACCTTTAAATCTCTGCAGGATGAAAAATTAGTAAAGAAAGGTTCAACGCTCGATGCGATTCCTTTTTATCGTCCTGCTCCTTCGAGCGAGTGTCCTGACGGATACAAGAGTCGCATCGGTATCCACGAGATACTCGCCATCTCTCCGGCCATCCGAGATATCATGCTCCACGCGAGCACCAGTGAGGCCATTGAGAAACAAGCGCGAAGTGAGGGCATGCTCTCTATGTTTGAAGATGGTTTGTATAAAGCCGCGACAGGTGTCACGAGTATCGAAGAAGTGCTCCGCGTCATCACCGAATAACCATGAAGTTCCGCGCAACTATACGAAAAGAGGGCGTTCCCGACGAAATACGTACTCTTGAGGCCGTATCCCGTTTCGCGGTGTATGAACAAATACAGAAAGAGGAGGGAACTATTGTGAAGCTTGTCGAGACAGGAGGCGGACTGGTACTGCCTTCATGGCTTTTCGTGTCTTTCGGAACCGGAATAAAACACAGTGAAGTAAGCCGTCTGGCAAAAAATATTGCGGCGATGCTTGGTGCCGGACTTTCGCTCGCGCGCGCACTCTCCGTGACTGAGCGCCAGTCGAATAACAAGCACCTCAAAACACTCGTGAGCGGTCTTTCTGAATCAATTAAAAAAGGATCTTCCTTTCATGAAGCTTTGGCGGGATACCCGAAAGTATTTTCAGGATTATTTATCGCAATGGCACGAGCAGGGGAGGAGTCGGGGTCTCTTGCCGGCTCACTCTCAACCGTCGGCACGCAAATGGAACGCTCAGATGAGTTAGTGCGAAAAATTCGCGGGGCAATGATTTATCCGGCTATCGTCATCAGCGCTGTTCTCATCGTTGGTATTTTGATGCTTATCTATGTCGTACCCACCCTGACCAGCACCTTTACCCAACTCGGAGTGCAGGTTCCGCTCGCGACCCGTATCATCGTCGCCCTTTCAAACTTCTTGGTGGGAAATATTCCACTGGTACTTGGATTACTCATTGTAATGGTTGTCGGAGGAACTGCGTTTGTTCGTTCGAAACGAGGAAGCAATATTATACTGGCTATTTCACTACACCTGCCCGTGATAAATGAATTGATCCGCGAAACATACGCCGCGCGCGCGGCGCGCACCCTTTCTTCCTTGCTCGCTTCAGGTGTGCCCGTCCTTGAAGCGCTCTCTATAACAAAGGAAGTGGTGCAGGCGAACGCGTTTGCGCAGGTAATTGATGAGGCAGAGACACACGTACGAAAAGGCGAGCTCCTCTCTGCCTCTTTTGCGGCACACACCAAACTTTATCCTATATTAATGAGTGACATGCTTGCGGTCGGTGAAGAGACCGGGAATGTGACCGAGATGCTCAAGCAAGTTGCTGAATTTTACGAAGCAGATGTCGCGGAAAAAACAAAAGATCTTTCAACAATTATTGAGCCAGTCCTTATGCTCATCATTGGGGCGGGCGTCGGGGTATTCGCCGTTGCCATGATTGCGCCTATTTATTCGCTCTCATCCGCATTTTAATGTCTTGCGATAACCGTGGGTTCAGCCTCATTGATGTCATCGTCGGCGTGGCACTCATGCTCGTTTTATTTCTCGCGCTTTTCGGAATCTTGCGCGCATCATTAGATCTCTCAACGCTCACAAAAGCAAAATCTGCCGCAGTCGAGATTGCGAGCACGCAGATGGAGTACCTGCGCGGACTCTCGTATGATGCACTGGGTACTAGTAACGGTATTCCCGCGGGAAATATCCAACAAATGGCGACGACGACCGTTGACGGCATCTCTTACTCCGTTCGCACATTTATCGAATATTATGATGATCCTGCCGATGGCGTCGGTGCCGCCGACACCAACGGAATAACAACTGATTACAAGATTGGAAAGGTGACGGTCTCCTATATTTTATACGGTCAGAATAAATCCGTTTCGATTGTTTCAAACTTTGCACCACCGGGGGTCGAGGCCGCTACAAACGGAGGTACCTTGTCCTTACATATTGTCGGGGCAACCGGTGCAAACATAAGCAATGCAAGTGTACAGATTATAAATACCGCAACGACGCCGACGATTAACTTTGTTACTTTCTCCGACGCAAACGGACTGGTTACTATCGGCGGCGCGGCAACATCCTCACAGTATCAAATACAAGTATCGCGTCCCGGATATTCAAGCGCTCAGACGTACGCGCGCACCACACAAAACGCAAATCCCACTCCGGGCTACCTTACGGTGGTGAAAAATCAAACGACCAGTGCAACGTTCGCTATTGATCGGCTTGCAACACTGCAACTCTCAAGTTTCGGAGTCGCCACAACCACGACATTTACCGATACATTTATAAATACTGCCAATCTTGCGAGCCAGACCAACACCCAAGTAGGTGGTGGTGAGCTCACGCTCGCTCCAAACACACTCTCTGGTTCAGCGCATTCAATATCTTTCACGCCAAACTATATAGACGGGTGGGGCATCCTTTCCGCATCTCTGGCAACCTCGACCGGGACCAGTATGGTGCTTCATGTTGATGATACTTCCGGAGTGCCTCTTCCTGATTCGGTACTTCCTGGAAATAGCACTGGGTTTTCATCTTTCCCGGTCTCGCTCACCGGTATTGCCACCTCAAGCTATCCCGGTCTCACGCTTGAAGCTGATCTCACGAGCAATTCTACGACCACAACACCGGCATTGCTCGACTGGTCTCTTTCACATACCGAAGGGCCCGCCCCGTATCCGAACCTCCCATTCACGCTCACCGGAGCAAAAACTATCGGCACCGATTCAAATGGTACGCCTATTTATAAAACGATTGTCTCTGATACCACGGGTGCAACAGGTGCCGTGAGCGAATCTCTTGAGTGGGATGCCTACACGTTGACGCTCGGGTCAGTATCGCTTCTCGAAAGCTGTATCCCCAGCCCGTATGTGCTTAATCCAGGAGACGCAACAAGCAGTAGTCTTCTTATTGGCACCCCGACCGGCAATATTTTGCCAGTACAAATCACAAACAGTTCCGGGAGTCCTATTCCGGCGAAAGTTATTCTGACAACAAACACGTATGCCGCCACGCTACCGACATCAGCGTGCGGATTTGCTTATTTTAATGGGCTTCCTCCGGGGACCTACACGGCAACCGTATCAGCAACTGGCTATACGACTACCGCATTCCCCAACCTGTCGGTGAGCAAAAATACAGCGACCACAACCCTTACACTTCCATGACCACACGCGCCTTTACCCTTGTTGAAACTATAGTAGTTATCGCCGTAACAGGACTTATTTCAGTTACCTTAGGAACACTGCTCGCTTATTTTTATAAAACAAATGCGTACACGCTTGAGCAGTCTATCGCCGTCGCGCAAGCCCGAGGAGGAGTCGAGGACGCGATGCGGTATATACGCGAAGCGTCCTATGGGGGAGACGGATCCTATCCGGTTTCGAGTGCGGCAACATCCTCTATAACCTTCTATGCAACAATAGATGCCGACTCGTCCATTGATCAAATAACCTACACGCTTCAACAGGGGACTCTCTATCGCATTGTCGCTGTCCCCACAGGGAACCCTCCTTCCTATAATGGGGTACCGCTTGCGACAACGACCGTCGCAACCAATGTGGTAAATGATGCAACAACGCCCGTATTCCGTTACTTTGATAATACCGGGACGGAGCTTGGTGTTCCGGTTGATATTTCACACATTGCTTCTGTGGAAACAACGGTGGTGGTTGATGCCAACATACAGCGTGCACCGGTTTCCTTCACGCTCTCGGGCGGGGCAACTCTCCGTAATGTTCGTGACCAATTATGAAAAAAATTCGCACACAAGGTTCGATTATGCTCCTCGTCATTATTTTTGGCGGCATATTCTTTACGATGCTTATTGCACTCTCAGGGTATGTGCTTGCACAAAATCATGCCCAAGATATTACTGCTCAACGCTCTGAAGCCTTTGGTATTGCCGAAGCAGGCCTCGAGTACTATCGATGGTTTCTCTCACACTTTCCCGGAAATACGACAAGCGGGACGGGGCATTCCGGACCGTATGTCACCACCTATAACGATCCTGAAGGAGGTGCCTTAGGAACCTACACGCTTTCAATTGTCGGCAATAGCGCCTGCGGAGACATACAGTCTATTGATGTAACCAGCGTCGGTACTCCAAGTAATGCGCCGACAGTTTCATCAACGCTTACCGCACGGTACGCCGCTCCCTCAGTAGCTCACTATTCACTTATCGTAAATGCGAGTACCTGGTTTTCAGGAACAACGTTCCGCGGCCCGACGCACAGCAATGGAGGATTACGCATGGATAGCACCTCAAACAATGCTCCGGTCACCTCTTCACTCTCATCATGGAGTTGTAACTATTCGTACGGATGTTCGCCATCACAAACAGTTCCGGGGGTTTTTGGAAGCGGTGCGAATCAAAATCTTTGGAACTATCCGGTGCCTCAGGTCGACTTTACCGCCATCAGTTCAAGCTTTTCTTCACTAAAAACAATTGCGCAAACTTCAGGTATCTATTTCCCGCGAATATCCACAACGCAAAAACCCTACCTTGGATACCATTTCATTTTTAATGGTGACGGGACCGTAACCGTAAAGAAAGTTACCGCAGTGAGTACACAACTTTTCTCGCTTCCGGTAGACGGTTCAACGGGATACAGCTATACGGCGAGAGATTATTCTCTTATAACAAACGAGAGTACCTTGGGAACGTACACCATTCCTGCGAATTGTGGTGTCATTTTTGTTGAAGATAATGCTTGGATTGAAGGATCCATCTCAGGGAAAGTAACCCTGATAGCGGCAAACGTCGCGAATCAAGGAGTAAGCCCGAGTATTGTTTTGCCAAACAATATTACGTACACCGCGCTTGACGGCTCCGCAGGACTTACCGCAATAGCTTCCCGCAACGTGCTCATCGGCCCTAACACTCCGCAAGACCTCACGCTTGATGGTATTTTTGTTGCACAATCTGGCGCTTTCGGCCGAAACCTCTATGACTGTTCTGCTCCGTCATACCAATACCGGGGGAAACTTACCATTCTGGGGACTATCGTCTCCATGCTTCGTCAAAATAACTATTGGATTGGAACCTGTGACAGCGGACAGGGAAGTTGGTCAGGGTACCCTGATTCATTGTGGACGTTTGTATCTGATCGGCAAAACGCAATAAATCCGCCACCCTTTACGCCAACAACATCGACTCAGTGGCAATTTATCAATTGGCAACAAAAATAAACGAACAAAAGCTGATATACTTTTTGAATGTTACTGGTTGCAAATTGGAAAGCGTATGTTGAAGACAGTGCAAAAGCAAAACGGCTCTTTGCCGTGAGCAAAAAGATTTCCCGCACCAGCACTTGTGCCATCGTACTTGCCCCGCCCGCACCCTTTCTCGGAACACTTGCGCCGACCAATAAATCGAGTGTCGCGTTTTCTGCCCAAGATGTCTCACTCACAGCTGGCGGGGCACACACCGGAGAAGTGACCGCGGCCATGAGCGCGTCTACGGGGGCTTCGTACACCCTTGTGGGCCACTCTGAACGACGCATGTCCGGTGATACCACGGCTATCGTGGCGGAAAAAATCAGGCATGCGTTCGCGTGTAGCCTCACCCCCATTCTTTGTATCGGCGAGAAAGAGCGCGATACTGAGGGACGATACCTTTCTTTTATACGCGAAGAGATTACCTCAGCACTTTCTTCTCTTACTCCCAAGGAGCGCCTAAAAATAATCATCGCGTATGAACCGCTTTGGGCTATTGGGAAAAATGCTCTTTCAGCGATTCAGCCGCATGATCTTGTTGAAATGGTGCTCTACATCCATAAGGTTCTTGCTGAACTTCTCCCTGGAAAGAACTCCCAACACGTGCGCATACTCTATGGCGGATCCGTTGAACCGGGAAATATCCGCGACCTTGCGCGCGTGACCCATATTGACGGATTCCTTGTTGGACGTGCTTCGGTTGATGAACAAATTTTCACGGCACTCATAAAACAATTGGCATAATCATGCGTCCCGTTAGAAATCGCACCCCCGTTTGTTTGAGCGAGTATGAGATTTTATGAACGATATTAATTTTACTCTATGACCCCTTTCGTACCGCGTTCGCGTTCTATATCTAACGGAATGCGAAGTGTTCGCGACATACCTCGTTTTGAAAAAACTCCTATACTCGTACGCACTGCAATGAATGTGCCTATTGCGGATGGGAAAGTGGTGAATGATTATCGTTTACGCCGAGGAATCGAAACTATCCGTTTTCTTTCCGAACGTCATGCAAAAGTTATACTCATAAGCCATATTGGCGAGAAGGGAACGGAGACACTCGCTCCGATTGCCGCCGCACTCGGAAAACTCATCCCTCGGGTATCATTCTTCCCAGAAACTGTCGGCGTGCGTGCGCGTGAAGCGGTGCGAGCACTTCTTCCGGGTGATATTCTCGTTCTTGAAAACCTTCGGCGCGACCGAGGGGAACAGGCAAATGATCCGGTATTCGCGCACGAACTCGCCGCACTTGCTGATGTCTTCGTTGAAGATTCTTTTGATACCTGTCATCGTATGCACGCCTCAATTGTCGGCGTCCCCAAACTTCTTCCTTCGTATGCCGGACTCCTCCTCGAGGAAGAAGTTCGTGAACTTCGTGCCGCCCTCTCTCCAAAAAAACCATCTCTTGCGGTAATTGGCGGGGCAAAATTTAGTACGAAAGAATCCGTTCTGACGAAACTTCTAGAGACGTATGACCATGTATTTATCGGAGGTGCATTGGCAAATGATTTTCTAAAAGCGTCCGGACACGATGTGGGGAAATCACTTGTGTCTGACGCACCGGATGCAAACATACAAAACATTTTGCACCATAAGAAATTAGTATTGCCGATAGATGTTCTTGTTATTCCTGCACCGGCACGCGGACTCCCGAACGAGCGGGGGAGCGCGCGTATCGCAAACATCGCCGATGTTCATCCTGACGAGATAATTCTCGATCATGGTCCCGGAACAGAAGCTCTGCTTGCCGCACTTGCAAAAGATTCAAAAACTATCTTATGGAATGGTCCTCTCGGAAATTATGAAAATGGATTTATTGATGCCACCGATGATTTTGCGCGAACCGTTGCCGCAACAAATGCGCACTCGGTAGTCGGTGGTGGCGACACAATTGCTTCGATAGAAAATCTCGGTCTCTTATCGCGTTTTTCCTTTGTCTCAACCGGCGGGGGAGCCATGCTCGACTTTCTTGCAAAAGGAACCTTACCCGGTATTGAGGTCCTTGATTAAAAACAATTACGTACTATTGTAGCTAAGGGACGAGCCATCCGGCTCGCGAGAATCTATCACGGAGGTTCCCATGCGAAGTATCCTCAATCGATTCGTCTTGGTTATCGCGGGACTCATGATTGCGTGGTTCTCGGTAAAAGGTGGTGGTGAAATATTCCGCCGGGTACTGACCATACAGTCCGATCTCGTCAGGTTCGAAAGCATCGGTCTTTTTATCATCATATGTTTCGCCGCTCTCGGTTTCAGTTTGGTCGAGTGTTTTGCTTTTGTGGAAGCATTTCTTGAGAAAGGGGAGGTTCAGGCGGAACACTTCAGTTGTACAAATGATGTGTTTGAAGCATCATACGCATCCATTTGTACTGCTTTTGTCTTTGGGGCTTTTTTGGGTCCGGTTGGCAAGAGCGGCCTGACGGCATGGATGACTCCCTGGGATTTTTTATTCATTCTCGGGTTCGTGCCCATAGCACTCGTCATCGTAGATCTTTTTACGAAAACGTTCTCCGTTCTACTTGTGCGGATGAAGATCTAAAAAATTTTAAGAGCACCTACTACACCGATACCCTAGGGTATCGGTGTTTCTTTTATAAAAGGCGACGAATTTTTTCAGCGATGAGAGCCGCATCACTTTCGGGATATTCTTTTTGCGGCCATAAAGTAAACTCATCTCGGGTGTGGCGGGGAATGAGGTGGAAGTGGAGATGAAAAACAATTTGTCCGGCGGCCGGTTCATGATTGGAATTAATATGTACGCCGTGCGCCCCAACAGCATCACGCACCGCCGGAGCAATTTTTCGTACCGTGCGCATTACTGCGGCAAGCGTAACCTCGTCAACATCAAAGATATTGCGGGCAAATTTTTTTGGTATCACGAGCGTGTGACCTGGCGTCACTGGTTTCACATCGAGAAAAGCGAGGGTCTCATCGTCTTCATACACAATCTCTGCCGGAACCTCACGTCGAATGATTTTCATAAAGATGGTGTCTTCCATGGGGCAAGTATACAATGTCCGTACCCATGTTTCCTCTCCACGACTCCCTCACTGAAAAAGATCGCTCAGAGCTCAAAACGTATGACGACCTGACTGCGGCACTTCTGGTACGACGCGGAGTACGGACAGCGGGCGAGGCAGAAAAATTTCTCAACCCATCGTACGACACGCACCTGCATGACCCGTTCTTGATGAGTGATATGCCGAAGGCGGCGCGGCGATTCGCCGATGCGCTTGTGCAACAAGAAAAAATTGCGGTCTGGAGCGACTATGATTGCGATGGTATTCCCGGCGGTGTTCTCTTGCATGACTTTCTAAAAAAAGCCGGTGCTGATTTTGAAAATTATATTCCCCATCGACACCTGGAGGGATACGGCGTGAACCTTTCCGGTATCGAACAACTTGCAAAAAATGGCGTGAAACTTGTGGTAACGGTCGATTCGGGAATCACCGATGTTGAACCCATTGCACGCGCACGCGAGCTGGGAATGGATGTCATTGTTACCGATCATCACTTACCGGGAACTGTTTTGCCGGACGCGTATGCGGTCGTAAATCCAAATGCGCGAGCGGACGAGACGTACCCTTTTCATGAACTCTGCGGTTCAGGTGTCGCATGGAAATTAGTGTGTGCAACACTTGCTGAAGAACCGAGCCTTCGTGAAAAAATTCCGGAAGGATGGGAGAAGTGGCTTCTCGATATGGTCGGACTCGCGACCATCGCCGACATGGTCTCCCTTACGGGTGAAAATCGCGTCCTCGCGACATACGGACTTCTCGTGATGCGAAAATCGCCGCGCATAGGATTACAAAAACTTTGTCGAGGAATGCGTACCAATCAACGAACCATTACCGAAGATGATGTTGGGTTTATGATTGCGCCGCGCATTAATGCGGCAAGTCGTATGGGTGAAGCACGTGAAGCATTTCAACTTTTAACCACGACCGACGAAAATGAAGCTGATCTTCTTGCGAAGAAGTTGGAGAAGGCAAACCGCGAACGGAAAGCGCAAGCCGGTGCGATTACGCGCGCAGTACACGCGCGCTTAAAAGAACGGGGTGAGGTGCGAAGTGTCATCGCACTCGGAGACCCTGAGTGGCGTCCCGCACTTTTGGGATTAGTCGCGAACACTATTGCAGACGAATATGAACGTCCGGTATTTCTCTGGGGTCGAGAAGGGAATATGAAATTGAAAGGTTCGATGCGGAGCGGTGGACCGACGCATGCACTCGACTTGATGCGTGCAACTATTGATACGTTCGATGAGTTCGGGGGACATGCCGCCGCCGGTGGTTTTGCGGTACGTGATGATGCGGTCTTTTTTCTTGAGGATCGACTGGTTGACGCACATGCACGGCTTGAAAAACCTGATAAGGATTCAGCACGTATGCACGCGGATGCGACACTCACTCCTGAGGAAGTGACAAATGCATTTCTAAAAAAAGTTGAGCGTCTGG
Source organism: Minisyncoccota bacterium (assembly GCA_035531355.1). Taxonomy (GTDB): domain Bacteria; phylum Patescibacteriota; class Minisyncoccia; order Phycocordibacterales; family Phycocordibacteraceae; genus C7867-001. The sequence continues at coordinate 10,489 of DATKTB010000027.1, forward strand.
CGCCGTTTGGCATACAAAATACAAAACCCGTTTTTTTATTGCATGATGTTCTTGTCCAAGAAGTTTCTTCGTTTGGAAAAAATAAAGAACATTTAAAATTAAAAATAGAGGTGCAGGAAGGGAAGGGGAGTATTGATGCAGTAACTTTTTTTACAAAAGGAGTAATCGCACGAGTTGCGGAAACATTGGGTAAGGGAAGTCGCGTCACTATCCTGACCCATTTAGAACGTGATACTTTTTCTCGCGGTAATCCGGTGCGCCTGCGCCTTCTCGACATTCGCTTGGTATAATTCCTCCATGCATTTCACTATTCATACCGACGGTGGTTCACGAGGAAATCCGGGTCCGGCAGGTGCCGGGGCGATGATACGCGATCATCTCGGTAACTCCGTTGCGAGTGTTTCGCAGTTTCTCGGTATTCGCACCAATAATTACGCTGAGTACGAAGCGGTCATTCTTGCATTTGAAACACTCGCGAAAGTTGTCGGGGGAAAAAAAGTACCGATGACTGATGTTGACGTGAAGATGGACAGCGAACTCATTGTGAAGCAGATGAATGGAATCTATAAAGTGAAGCATCCCGCCATGAGGGCACAGCAAGCACGGCTTATCCACGCCGCCGGCGCATTTAAGAAAGTGTCCTTCACGCACGTTCCGCGTGCACAAAACAGCGATGCCGATGCGCTTGCCAACGAGGCGATGGATCGTGGTGCATGAACTCTCTCGTTGCTATCGTTTCTGGATTTGCGAGCGGGATAATCCTTCGCTCGCTTTTTTATTTTGGATGGCAACCGGCGGCATTTAGTTTTTTACTTTTCGCACTTCTCGGCTCGGCGGCATTTTTGAAACCACGCCCTGTTTATCTACTGGGTGCACTTTTTTTCCTCTGCGTTGCATTCGGTATGGTGCGTTCGTCATACGCTGATGTCCCTCTTCCCGATATGTTGGTGAACCAGCTCCATCAGCGTGTGTCCTATGAAGGAGTAGTCGTTTCTGACCCTGATGTGCGCGATGCAAATCAACGTGTCGAGCTACGGATCGAAAACGGCGGAGTCTCGACGCGCGTACTCGCAGTCGCCCCGCACTATCCTCTCGTTGCGGTCGGCGATACCGTAGAAGTATCAGGGACGCTCGACATTCCGAAACCATTCGCCGACGATAATGGTCGTATCTTTCGTTACGACAAATACCTGGAACGTGATGGGGTTCGTTTTATTTTGAATTTCGCCTATTTGAAAGTGGTGTCGTCGGCGCCCTGGTATTCAATACCCGCAGAACTCGCACGAGTGAAGCATGCTTTTCTTAATGGACTTACCGCGACACTCCCCGAACCTTACGCATCCCTTGCGGGAGGGGTGGTGATAGGAGGGAAGTCTGGTCTCGGTACCGAAGTGCAGAGCGCATTCATCCGCTCCGGCCTCGTTCAGATTATCGTCCTCTCGGGCTACAACGTGATGGTGGTCGCCGAGTGGGTTATGGCTGGATTTGCCTACCTTAAATTACCGAAGCGATGGAGTGCTGGTGCGGGCGCCCTCGCTATTCTCTTGTTCGTCGGTATCGCAGGAGCATCTGCTACGGCACTTCGCGCGATGCTTATGGCATTCATTGCACTTTATGCTCGC
>DATKTB010000028.1:0-5227 GCA_035531355.1 Minisyncoccota bacterium
CCCGAAGGCGCTCATTGTGTTTTTGTGGAGGTGCGGGGAAACGTGGCCACCACTTTGGTCACATTTCGCTAACCATTTCGCTCCATGTATTCGCGAAATGCTAAGCGACCGCTTCGCTCGCGGCCCCGGCTCAGTCGTTGCTGCGCAACATACTTCCGCCATCCAATTCTCCACGGAAGCAAAGCAGTTTGCTTCCTGCACCTCCACCAACGACAAAAGCACCCATACGAGTGCTTTATCAATATTGGTGGAGGTGCGGAGAGTTGAACTCCGGTCCGAATCTGGCTATGAAAGCGAGTCTACGACGCATAGTGGACGTTATGGTGTAAGGCAGGATGCGAGGAACGTCCACGAAACCATTCCTGCCCGATCCCTTGTTTAGATAGTCTCAGCGGGAGATGAGCTATCGATCCTATAGAGAATTCCGCCCCTGTCTCTGGCTATAGGATCCCGAGAGGAGAGACGTCGCTAGGCGAGGAGCCGTTAGGCGGTCGCGTAGGCGAACGCAAAGTCCTTCATACCGAAGTATGGCGACTTTACGCTTGCAAGAGTGTTCTTTGCAAGTATATTTTCTCGCTAGATTAAAGTGATAGGCGAGAGTGCACTGCGTCGCACGTCTTTCAAAGTACAGACCGTCAAAGCCGGTCACCCCCAGAAAACACATGATACCATCCTGTACTTTCTGCGGGTGCTCTCCGCCAGCGGAGCGTTAGCGATTTTTCAATACTCGAGCGGTCTCGCGTGAAGCATCGCGTTTTTTCAAATCTTCTCGCTGATCTGCTTTTCCTTTCCCGCGAACGATGGCAATGTGCGCTTTTATTAACCGACCAGTAGAGTATACCTCTAAAGGGATAATTGTCAATCCTTTCTTTGATTCTTCGTGGAAGAGGGTCTGGATTTCTTTCTTGGTAAGAAGGAGTCGGCGAGGACGTTCTGGATCATAGTCCTTCGCGGCATTAGCTTCCTGAAAGGGAGGGATGGTCATGCCGACGAGATATGCTTCTCCACCGCGAATAACCACACGGGCGCCGTCAAGCGAACCGAGTTTTCCGCGCAAAGCTTTCACCTCGGTACCGAGGAGTTCGATGCCGGCAGTGAAGCTTTCTATAGGCGCAAATTTTAGAGACGCCTTTTTATATTCGACGAGAGCCATACCTATAGAGTATAGTATTTCTTATGGCAATGGTATCTCAAAAAAAACCGAAGAATAAGAAGTCACCTCCGCTCCTGAAAAAGAAGGGGAAACAACGTGGGTGGCGGAGTCTTTTTGGCGGTCCTTCTTTTCTGGGCAACCTGATAACTACTATCCTCATATTCCTTTTTCTCATGAGCGCATATTCGCTCATCGGAAGTTTTGCAGAGCCGAATAATACCGTTCCTCTCTCAACGGTTGCGACGGATGTTGCCGCGGGGAAGGTAGCTTCGGTGACCGTAAATGGGGATTCACTTAATCTCGTATATACCGATGGGGCGATAAAAACCTCTCGTAAAGATCCTTCCGCAGGACTTGCAGAGACCCTTGCAACCTTTGGAGTCACTCCGGCCGAGCTTGCGAAGGTCTCCATCACGGTACAGGGCCAGTCGGGATTCGATTTCTGGTTTACGGCACTCGCGCCGACGGTGCTCATGCTCCTGTTCTTCGTGGCTCTCTTCTGGTTCTTGTCGCGACAGATGCGCGGTTCAGGCATGCAGGCGTTCAGTTTCGGACAGTCGAAAGCGCGTATCACCGATCCTGCTGATATGTCACAGCGGGTGACCTTTGCAGATGTCGCGGGAGCGCGCGAAGCAAAAGAAGAGCTTTTTGAGATTGTTGATTTTTTGAAGAATCCGAAGAAATTCCTCGATATCGGTGCACGTATTCCGAAGGGCATTATTTTGATGGGTGCGCCGGGCACGGGAAAGACACTCCTTGCACGTGCCGTAGCGGGTGAGGCAGGGGTGCCATTCTTCTCTATATCAGGTTCAGAGTTTGTGGAAATGTTTGTCGGCGTGGGCGCTTCGCGGGTGCGCGATCTCTTCCAACTCGCAAAGAAAGCGGCACCAGCAATTATTTTCGTTGATGAAATTGATGCGGTTGGTCGTGTGCGCGGCGCCGGTATGGGGGGCGGAAATGATGAACGCGAGCAAACGTTGAACCAGATTCTCGTTGAAATGGATGGATTTGAGCCGACGGAGAAAGTGGTCGTGATGGCCGCGACAAATCGTCCTGACGTGCTTGATCCCGCGCTTCTTCGCCCGGGACGTTTTGACCGCCGCGTGACGATTGATTTACCGGATCGTCGCGATCGCGAAGATATTTTGAAAATACACGCACGCCAGAAACCGCTTGGGCCGGACGTCATGCTTTCCGTGATTGCCGAACGCACTCCTGGTTTTTCCGGCGCGGAACTTTACTCGCTGATGAACGAGGGAGCCATTCTCGCCGCTCGCGAGGGTCGTACCGAAGTGACGCAATACGACTTAATTCGATCGATTGAGAAGGTCATGCTCGGCCCTGAACGTAAGAGCCATCTTCTTTCCAAACGCGAGAAAGAGTTGACTGCCTATCATGAGGCCGGACACGCGCTTGTTTCTTCGGTGCTCGAACATGCTGATCCGGTACACAAAATCTCAATCATCAGCCGCGGTCATGCGGCGGGGTACACATTGAAACTTCCGTTTGATGATCGGAAGATGCAATCAAAGAAACAGTTTCTTGATGATATTGCGGCGACATTGGGCGGGTATGTTGCTGAGGACATGCTCTTTGGCGATGTGACGACCGGTCCTTCGAATGATTTGCAGGTTATTACCGCACTGGCGCGTGATATGGTCTCGCGGTACGGCATGAGTGATAAGCTCGGTCCTATTGCTTTTGGAGATCGTGAACTCGGGCGTGAACCCTACTCAGAACGCGTTGCGGCAGAGATTGACTCAGAAGTTTCTCGTATCATCGATGAAGCAAAAGTCCGCGCGGTGACGGTCATTAAAGAACATCGTTCTGCGCTCGATGCCATCGCGAAAGAACTCATTGAGAAAGAGACCGTCGAACGGGAGGATTTTGAGAAGATTTTAGTGCTGAATGGGATCACGCCGAAGAAACGAGAAGAGGAGGATTTTCTCATTTCGCCCTCGTCAACCACTGCGGCATAGATTTTCTTAGTCCACCCGCTTGGACTCGAACCAAGGACCCTCGAGGTATAAGCTCGATGCTCTAACCAACTGAGCTACGGGTGGGGACGAGGCAATCTGGAAATGATTGTCTCCAATTATTTCCAGATTCGCCGAGATACCACACAGTATGGTAATCCATACTGTGTGGTATCTCGTTACTCTAACGCACGATTGTGTGAAATGCATCTCCTCGACTCTCGCGTGGAGCGCGAAGTATTCTGTTTGAATTAAGGCACGACGAGAGTCGCGTGCGTGTATACTGAGAGGCATGAATAGGCTTTTTCTTAGTTTGTTGGTATTTATCCCGTTGACGCTTATCGCACAAATGCTTGGGGTATCGCCAAGTGTTATTTTCTTTCTTGCCGCGCTCTCCATTATTCCACTTGCCAAATATATCGGCGAAGCGACTGAAGAACTTACCGCGTATACTGGTCCGGCGATTGGCGGATTGCTGAACGCCACTTTGGGGAATGTCACCGAGCTCATCATTGGTATTTTTGCGCTTCAGGCGGGATTGATTGAGGTAGTAAAAGCATCAATCACCGGCTCAATTATCGGGAATCTCCTGCTTGTCCTTGGTATGGCAATGATTGGCGGCGGCTATGCCCGGAAAGAACAAAGATTTAATGCGGTTGCGGCACAGGCGGCAAGTTCAACACTCTTGCTTGCCATCATTGCGCTTGTTATTCCGGCTGTTTTTCTTCAGACATCTGGCGTGGGGAGTAATGGGTTGGTCGAGGAGCTTAGCATCACCATCTCCGTTATTATGATTCTGGTATACGCCGCGAGCCTCCTTTTTTCTCTCCGAACGCACAAACATCTTTATCAAGAAGAAGTGGCTCATATTGAAGCGAGGTGGAGCAAGGCGAAGAGTCTGGCGGTATTATCTGCGTCGACGGCTATGGTTGCACTTATGAGTGATGCCCTTGTCGGTTCTATTGAACCGCTCGTGCTCCGTCTTGGTTGGACACAGCTTTTCATCGGGGTTATTTTCATTGCGATTATCGGGAATGTTGCGGAACATTATTCGGCTATCAATGTCGCACTAAAAAATCGAATGGATTTGGCACTACAGATTTCAATTGGATCAGCGACTCAAATTGCGATGTTCGTCGCGCCCGTGCTCGTTCTTTCGAGCCTCCTTTTTTCCACCCACATGAATCTCGTTTTCAATATTTTTGAGTTAGTCGCAATTATTTTCTCGGTGTTTATCGTGAATGCCGTGGTCGAGGATGGGGCGAGCAATTGGTTTGAAGGAGTGCAGTTACTTGCCGCCTATGTGATTATTGCGGTCGCGTTCTATTTCCATCCGTAACTCACTCTAAGTGCATTTCTTTCTCCGCCGTATGCGCGCGTACGGCAAGTGCAGGATACTGTTTCAGTTCAGGATCGTTTGTAATAAGTCGCGCCGCCTCCACCCGCGCCGCCTCCACGAGCTTGATGTTTTTCAGTGCTTCCATAGCAATATCTGAAACGCCCCACTGTTTCCCGCCGGTAAGCTCACCCGCCCCGCGAAGGGCGAGATCATATTCGGCAAGTTCAAAACCATCTTTCGCATTTACAAATGCTTTCATGCGATCTTTGGTTGCCGGGCCAAAAGACTCAGGGAGTGCGAAGCAGTACGGTTGGTTGGTTGAACGGATGACTCGGCCGCGCAATTGGTGTAATTGGGCGAGTCCGAACCGTTCGGCTCCTTCAATGAGAATGACCGTGGCATTCGGAACATTCACGCCGACTTCGACGACTGAGGTCGCCACAAGAATATCTATGTCACCGTGCTCAAATCGTTTCATCACAGCTTCTTTTTCTGCTGGTCGCATTTTACTGTGCAAGATATCGATTTTTGCATCAGGAAATATTTCTTTCTTTAGGTGCAGTGCTTCTGCCTTCACCGACTTCGCGATAAGTGCAAGCTCTTTGGCAGGGTCTGGTTCATCAATTCGCGGACAAATAACATAGGCTTGGTGACCTAGCGCCAGCTCACTCCGTACCCGCGTGTACGCCTCTTCTCGTTTCTCGGGCCCCACTACCGCGGTACGGATTTGTTTTCTCCCTAGGGGCATTTGGTCAAGCA
>DATKTB010000029.1:0-7020 GCA_035531355.1 Minisyncoccota bacterium
ATAAGGCGCACACCCGTACCTCCCTTCACGATATGTGCGGCTGTGTACGGGACATAGAGTCTTCGACCCGGCTTGCTGATGCGCTTTACGCCACGAAGTTTTGGCTGTCCCTTCTCATCGTACGCGATCGCCGCGACAATATCTTTTTTTACCTCGCTCTCCCCTTTTGCCTTCACTTCAACTGAAGCGATAAATCCGAGTTCCTTCAATTTTTTTGCAATCGCCAAAACATGCGAAGAGTACGGCATAGAAACGAGCGGCTTGCCGACACGTGCAGCATTCTGCAATCGGATGATGAAATCGCCGATACGGTCAGTTACCATGATGCTTTCTTAACGCCCGGAATTTTCCCTTCAAGAGCGAGTTCGCGGAACTGAATGCGAGAGAGACCGAAGGTACGCATGTACCCGCGTGAACGACCCGTAATCGCGCAACGATTCTTTAATCGCCCTGGCGCAGAGTTTCTAGGAAGTGCCTGGAGACCCGCAGAATCACCCGCCGCCTTAAGCGCGGCGCGTTTGTCTGCATATTTTGCGACGAGCTTTGTCTTTTTGACGAGCCGTGCAAGTTGGGATTTTTTTGCCATAAAAAATAAAGCTCCGAGGAGCGTATTCAGAGATTATCAGCGTTTTACGCTCGAGTCAACGACAAGCGGCATTCCGATGTGTCGGAAGAACGCTTCTGCTTCAGCCTTCGACTTGGCCGTCGTGACAATGGTGATAGCAAGACCGAAGACATCCTTGAGATCTTCTTCGCTTGTTTCCGGGAAAATCGTCATATCTTTGATACCAATAGTGAAATTTCCCATATCATCTATCGACTTCGCCGAGAGGCCGCGGAAGTCACGCGTACGAGGAAGCGCAATATGTATGACCTTATCGATAAAATCATACATCCGCGCACCGCGAAGCGTTACCTGCATACCAACGGTGTCCCCTTCACGCACCTTAAACGAAGCGATGGAGAGCCGTGCGGGACGAGGTGAAGGCTTTTGTCCTGTGATCTTTGCAAGACGATCTTGAATGAATTCAAGCTGTTTCTTATCCCGCTTCTTTCCAACGCCGGAGGAAACGACGATTTTTTCTATATGAGGGCATTGCATCGGACTGGTGTAGCCAAACGTTTCCGCGAGCGCGGTATACACTGACTGTTGTTTTTGTTTGGTGGTAGACATAGGCAATTATTTCTTTGATTTCTTGACCGCCGCTTCAGTCGATTTCACATTTGATACGTGAATCGGGCGAGGGCGCTCGGCAATATGTCCGACATCCCCGCCGCGACCCTTCACGTGACGCTTCGCGATAGCAACTCCCTCAACAACGACGGTGCTCTTTCGAGGAAACGCGCGGACAATCATGCCGGTTTTCCCTTTGTCCTTCCCTGCAATAACCTGTACTGTATCTCCTTTTTTTACATGCATACAAAAATAGTTAAACAACCTCGGCGGCCAAGGTGACAATAGAGTGCCAACCGAGCTCAGAGAGCTCGCGGGGCACCGGACCGAAAATACGGTTCCCTTTCGGACCCATTTCCTTTCCCTGTTTCTCGATAAGGACGACCGCATTCTCATCAAAGCGAACATAGGAACCGTCCTTTCGCGCAAACGGCTTGACCTGACGAACGACAATCGCGCGGAAAATATCTTTCTTCTTTACTGCCTTGCGCGGTTCTGCTGTTTGTATCGAGACAATGACCGCATCGCCGATACGCGCATAGCGCCGTTTGCTCCCGCCAAGCACTTTGAAGATGCGGGCGATTTTACCGCCTGAATTATCTGCAACTGACACAATGGATTGAGTTTGTAACATGTTAGTTGTTTTCTTTTTCTACCGAGATTGTCTTGGTCGCATCAATAACGAAACTCTTCAGCTTGGAGATTGGTCGTGAAGAGACAATCGTCACTGTATCCCCAACCTGTGCCGCATCGCCAGGGTTGTGTACCAAAAACTTCTTTGAACGAGTGAAGTATTTCTTATATTTTTCGTTCTTCACATAGCGATCGACCTTCACGGTCGCCGTGTCTTTCATGGCCGTCTTTACGACGATACCAACAAACGATTGGGAGCGAGATATTTTTTGTTCCATAAATTATAGAGTGGTGACTTCACGTACTCGCTGTTCAGTGAGTATCCGAGCGACGGTCGCACGGAGCTTTTTAGGCGAATTCGAATCCTTCGCCCGCGCACCGGTAGCGGCAAAACGCTCAGTGCGAAGGAGGGCGCGGGTATCCGCAAGAAGCTTGAGGAGCTCCTGATCAGTTTTCTTCGTCATTACTTCTTTTTTTGTCATATAAATAGAAAAAAAGCAATTATTGGCGCGTGACGATTGTCGTCTTTATAGGCAATTTCATGCTTGCTTGTCGCAAATGTGCGCGCGCAATATCCTCCGGCACGCCGTCCATTTCAAAAAGAACTCGTCCTGGACGTACCTGAAACACATAGTGCTTCGGATCGCCCTTACCCTTACCCATGCCCACTTCCGCCGCTTTTGCTGTGACCGGTCGATCCGGGAAAATGCGAATCCAGAGTTTGCCGGTCTTGGCTGTTGCACGGGTCAACACCTTACGCGCTGATTCGATTTGATTACTCGTGATACGGGCTGGCGTAAGCGCCTTGAGCCCAAATGAGCCGAATACGACCGAAATACCACGAGTATCCGGACGCGCAAGACGCTTTTCGCTCAAGCGCTGTGTCTGCCACTTACGGTGTTTTACTTTTTTAGGAAACAACATACAGAATATATAAATTATGATCCGTGCGCCGGAGCTGGTGCCATACGAACGGATGTTTTCTTGTCCTGATACACCGTACCGCGGAAAATCCACACCTTAATACCGATCACCCCGTACGGCAAGAATGCCTTTTCATGAGCGAAATCAATATCGGCGCGGAATGTTTGCAGAGGAATTCGACCTTTCTTCAACTCCTCTTTTCGGCTCATTTCTGCGCCGCCCAAGCGTCCGGAAATAGCAATACGCACTCCTTCCACCTCGCGGGCGGCAATGACTTTCTCGATTGTCTGCTTCAACACCCGACGAAACGGCATGCGTTTCTCGAGACCTTCAGCAACCATAAAAGCTACCACCGCGGCATCGGTTTCCATCTGGCGAATCTCATTCACATCGAGCTTCAGCGTACGTTGATCTTTTGGAGCTACTTTTCGTACCGCCGCCGTAAGTTCAGCGCGCAATTTGACGGCATTTTCTCCAGAACGACCAATAACGAGTCCCGGACGTGCCGTCGAGAGGATAACCCGCAATTCATTTGCGGAGCGCTCTATGTCGATACCGCTAGTGTACGTGCCGCGGAGACGTTTTGTAAGAAAGCGACGAATCGTTTCATCGACTTTGATATTTTCGCGGTAGCTATTTTTATCAGCAGCAAACCAACGGCTCTTCCAATCTCGGATAATGCCGAGACGATGTGCGTATGGATGGACGGTGTGTGTCATATCGATTATGCGAGCGTTACGATAACCCGACTCTTCCGGCGGCGGATAGGCGCGGCGCGACCAAAAGCGCGTGGCATAAACTTCTTTATCATGCCGGCGCTCTCAACGACAATTGATTGTACCGTTAATTCATCAGGGTTTTTCCCTTGTGCCTGCGCATTTGCGACAGCGCTTTTAATAAGCTTTGCCACGGGCTCTGAGGCGCGGCGTGGGAGGAATTCAAGTGCGGCGAGCGCCGCCGGAATCTTTTTCCCTTTCACCATATTAGTAACAAGGCGGACCTTGCGAGGAGATTGGTTATGACTTTTGAGCGTTGCGTTTGCCATAGGGTATGTATTATTTCTTCTTCGCAGGGGCGTCCTTCGCCGCTTTTGCCGCCGCTATTTCAGATGCTTGACGCTTTGACTCGAGATCCTTTTGCATCTTACCTCCGTGCCGAACGAATTTCTTGGTTGGAGAAAACTCACCAAGACGATGGCCGACCATTTCCTCAGAAACGATGACCTCCACATGTTGTTTGCCGTTGTGAACACCGAAAGAGAATCCGACCATTTCCGGACTTATTTGACTGCGCCGCGCCCACGTATTTATCACGCCAGCAGTTGCTGGTTTCTTATTCAGGATTTTCTTTAGGAGTTTGACGTCCACGAATGGTCCTTTCTTAAGTGAGCGTGACATAAAAGTAATGAAAAGCCCGCACAGCGGGATACTTGAAAGATACAGGAAGAGCACCAAATCGTCAAATTAGCATGCTCTGGAGTCTCTCTGGTACACTAAGGGGTATGAAAAGAAATACGATTCTTGGTCTTGTGGGCAGTATAGTCGTCCTTGCCGGACTTATCTTCTACAGTGTGACAAGACCCGTGCCTGCCAAGGCACCGGGAGTATCTGAGGCTCTTCCCTTGCCTGCAGGAACCTACTCTGAACATACGGCGCAATACGATATTGCCACTTATTACGCAACCAGCACCCCGCTCCGGGGTGCGGCAAATACAGCCGCACTCGCACTCATGGAAAAATTTGTGAGCGATAGTATCGGGCAATTCAAATCAGACGGGAATTTCGCAAACCTTACCCCGCAAGACATAGAAATGATGCGCGGTCGCAAAGAAAAACTTGAAATTATGTATTTGATCGCATCGTCTCCCCATACGATCTCCTACATATTCACCACGTACGAGGATACGCTCGGCGCGCATGGAAATACGTTCTTCCACACTTTCACCTTTAATACGAGCACCGGAGCGCTCGTCACTCTTTCCGATGTGTTCACCCTGAACACTCCGTATCTCGAAACGCTCTCCTCGATAAGCCGCACGAAGCTTCCGGGTGTCATCGGAAGTACCGCTGATGCGAGCTTTATTCAAAATGGTACCGAACCCAAAGAGAGTAATTTCCAAAACTTCTTCATTGATAACTCTTATTTTGTAGTGCTTTTTGCACCGTACGCCGTTGCTCCGTATAGTGCCGGACCTCAAACACTCCGTATACCGATGTCCGAACTCGGAAACATTCTACAAATACCGTACCGCCCGTAACGAAGCAGTTCCTATTGCTTTTATTGAGAAGAGGTCCATACTCACTTTGGACAAACTGCCAAAGAGGTGTGTAATGAGGATGCCCAAATACATTCTGCTGTACGTGGAGCCACATCAGGACCCGCGGGACCCGTCGGTGACCATTCACGAGCGGAAGACGCAGACACTCGCCGCAGTCGACTTTCAAGCGGCGGCAAAAATCGCAATCGCGTTCACCAAATTCAAACAACGGAAACTTATTTCGCTTACGGTTGTTCCTTCTGACACCATCGCTCAGACTCGGCCCGTGACGAGACATCTCTGCGGAACGGAAACATCCCCCTAGGGACGCACCTCAAAAAAAGCCCGTCATATGACGGGCTTTTTCTTTTTCTTCTTTATGATTTGCTTTTACGTTTCTTGCCAACCTTCCGGCGCGAAACAATAAACACGTTTGAGTACTTCTTCGGAGTTCGAGTCTTCTGTCCTTTTCCGGACGGTTTGCCCCACATCGTTTTTGCACGACGCAATCCGCGTCCCTGCTTTCCTTCACCGCCGCCGTGCGGATGATCAACCGGATTCATAGCGGTACCGCGAACAGTCGGACGAATACCGAGCCAGCGACTCCGCCCTGCCTTTCCGATAACCACCAGATTGTATTCTTCGTTACCGACTGCTCCGATAGAGGCCCAGGCAAGATCTGAAATTTTACGAATCTCAGTTGAAGGAAGTTTGATCTGTGCGTACCCCGCATCATGCGCAACTACTTCAGCGAAGTTGCCTGCCGAGCGGACGAGACTTGCTCCGGCGCCTGGCGCAATCTCAACATTGTAAATTGCCGTACCGACCGGAATCGAACCGAGCGGAAGACGGTTTCCGGGTGTAAGCGGCGCATCGGGAGCAACCGTAAAAGTGCTTCCGACTTTCATTTCCTTCGGAACGATGACGTACCGACGTTCGCCATCCCGATAGAGCGCGAGACCAATGAAAGCACTGCGAAATGGATCGTACTCAACCGTTTCGATAACTGCTGGAATATTCTTTTTATTGTACGAAAAATCAATTTCGCGAAGGCGACGCTTGTGACCGCCTCCTTGATGACGAACGGTGATACGTCCGAAGGCATTTCGGCCGGCACGACGTTTCTTCTTGGCAAGAAGTGGCTTGTGGGGGGCATCACCTGACAACAACTCCTTGTAAGGGAGCGTAGTCATTGCGCGACGGCTTTTACTTGTTGGTTTGTAGGTTTTCATAGTAAACGATTATGCAAATTGTATGCTATCTCCTGCATTCAGGTACACATATGCCTTGCAACGTGCCGCCCGGGTACCGACCCCGCGACGTGTGCGCATTGACTTCGACTTCGCGGGAAGATTCACGATACGAATAGATTTCGGAGAGACGTTATAAATCTCTTTGATAGCTCCCGCAATCGAAGATTTTGTTGCACGAGGCGATACGGCGAAAGCGTAGACACCTTTTTCAGTCATAATGAGTGCTTTCTCAGAGAACCATGGGGCACGCAACACATCATGCGCCGCACCATGGAGAGACACTGTCGTGCGTGCATGACGCACCGACGTATGCTCTTTTACTTTCTTCGCTTTCTTTTTATCGGTAAAAATTGCCATACTGATTTATTTAGCGGTTACGCGTTTCTCCAAAGCCGCAAACGTCTCCTCCGGCTTCTCAATGATCAAATACTTTGCCGTCATGATAGTAAGCGGATTCAGGTTACGCGCCTCTTCAGTTACCACGTTTCCGAAGTTACTGAAACTCTTGATTGCCGCCGAATCATATGCGGCAAGCGCGAGAAGCGCGGCATTCTTTTTCTTTGAAACAAGCGCCGGAGCCTCAGCACCGTGCGAAAGCTTTTCAAGCATCGTCTTCGCGACTGAGGATTTCGGTTCTGAGAAAGTGAAACTATCTACCAAGATAATCTCGCCCTCTTTCGCTTTGCGTGAAAGTACTGAGAGAAGTGCCCCCATTCGCATCTTCTTATTTATTTTCTCCCCGTAATCGCGTTCGTTGCGCGGACCGAAGGTGATGCCGC
>DATKTB010000030.1:0-6245 GCA_035531355.1 Minisyncoccota bacterium
CAACAAATCTTTGCCACCACAGTCGTTCAATATTTTTCTTGAGCTCAACTCCGTATGGTCCGTAATCAAACGTACCCGCAAGACCGCCATAGATTTCGGAACCCGGGAACACAAAGCCGCGACGCTTCGCGAGTGAAATAATCTTTTCCATAAGATTTTGTTCCGCCATACACTTATACGTTAAGAGTGCGATAAAAAGCCCCGAGATGCAAGGAGCAGGATTTCACGGGATAGAAAAAAGATGCTGACTCCATTTCCTCACCCGAAAGTCGATTCATTCTTTTTAAGGAGATTAGCGCACCACCCCGTCAGCAGGAACATACCCCGGATCTTGAGGGGTCTCGGTCGTGGCTGGATTTGCGCTCGCTGAAATCTGTACCCCCGCAAAGCGGTCATACCCCGAAAAGGACGCCGTGCTCGTAAGCGCCACGACGCTTCCTTTTTGTGAGGTTGAAGGCAGAAGAGAAACTTGGAACACACCTTCCGCACTTCCCTTTTGAGGAAGGTCGCCCACGTTCCAGGTCACGGTATGTGATACCGAATCATAGGAAAAAGCTGACGCATCTGCCGTTGCACTGATGTACGAGATATAGCTCGGCAGAGTCGCCGTAACCGTGCCACCGGCAACAGCGGCTCCTTGGGTTTGTGCATCCCACACAATTGAGTAAACGGTTGGTTGATTCGCCAAAGGAGGAATTGGACCACTCACGTGTGAAGCACGTGCGGAGAAAGCCATTGACGTTGCGATTTTAACACTCTGCACAACTGACGTGGTTACTTGTTCCGGCACATTACTCTGTCCAACCCGTGTACCTGATGCCACAATCGAGAACGTTGCAGTAGGTGAGGCTGTTCCAGCCGGAATCGTTAAGAATGTGAATGTACCGGTACCGGAGGCGCCCGGCGCAAGGGACGCGAGCGTGGGATCGGTATCTTTACTGAAGATGATGGTGTGATTAGAAGAATTGTAGAACCCGCTGGTTGTTTTGATACTCGTATAATCAATCGCCGATCCGGCAAGCGTAACGGTAATCGAGGCATCTGTGACTGATATCGGGAGCGTATTGGTGTACGAGAGCGTGGCATTTTGTGACGTTCCTGAGGTCAGGACTACCGTACTCGACGTATCACCATTTAATGCAAGGGTGGTGGTGATAAATGGCGAGGCAATTGATACAGTTGCGTCTTGCGTCATATAGGAGATGCCGAGTGACTGATCCTGCGGAGATTTTGCCGTTCCCACCGTAAAATGGAAAACGCGCTGTTCGCTATCCTGTCCAGTGAGCGTACCGGTCATCGTCACCTGCTTGGTCGCACCCGGCGCGAGCGTCCCGATGAAAAAATTCGAATTACTCATAGGGAGCGAGGATGATGCTAGCGAAAATCCAAAAGGAGACGATGCGGCAAGTACTACATTATCAATCGGTACCGTCGCGTTTGAGCGAACCGTAACCGCAAAGGAGAGTGACGCTCCTGAAACGGTTTCAGTGAGCGCGTCGACTGATAGAGAGAGTGGCGTTGAAGCGATCGCAAGTGCGTAGGATGATTTCTTTTGGAAGATTGCGTTTGAACTTTGCGTCGCGTACGAAAAAGATATCGGGAGCGTCACTGTTTGTCCTGCCGCACCAAACACAACCGCTTTTATTGAACGCGTGACCGTCTCCCCGCTCGCAAGCGTACCGAGATTTTCAACATACCGAGGATACGGGGTTAACACATCGGTCGCACTACGCGTACCATCGGGAAAATCAACTTCAATAGTTGCATTTTGAACTGAAACCGGATTCCGATTGGTAATGGTAAGGGAGAGCGGTACCGTATCGCCCCCCGCAATCGTCGTCGGACCAAGAACCGCGATGGTTATCTTGTCAGGAGATACTGAGTTTCCCCCGAAATAGAGAAGGTATCCTGCTACGGCAAGCGCACTCAAAAAAAACAGAACGGAGATGCCGAGAAATAGGCCCGCAAAACGCACGTGTCGTTGACTCATGTGCGGTACGCGTAGTTTTTCTTTCCAGGCATGAGGAAGCACGCGATCTTCTCTTGAAGAAACTCTCGACTGGCTCTCCCGTGCGGGAGTCGAACTATAGAGCGCTTCGCGCGCGCGCTCGAGTGAACCAATGTCATCTTCAGGAAACTGCATTACCTATCAGTATACCCTGCCCGTACGAAAAATTTAGAGGCCGGACGCACTAAGACCAATATTGATACGAGAAATGTAGCGCAAGCGATGTTCCTTCACTTCCGCAAGGACAGGTGTCGTATAGAGAGTCTTTTCGCCGGGAATCTCCCCGGTATCGAGTCCGAGTGTCGCGAGGACTCGAAGGACGACCAGAATTTCGATCGCTTCGTGCATATCCACAGGACACTCCACGAGCGCGGCGAGAAATCCTCTCATAATCGGATAGAGCTCTTCCTCGGGAACCTCTCCGACAACAAGCCTAAGGAGAAGCCCGGAGACACGAGCCGCCCGAGACCGTGTTCTGATATCTCTAAGTCGCTGAAACCAATTCTCATTGAGAACCGCTCCGGTAACACGCCACCCTTCTTTCCCGCGCACGAGTACCACATCGCTCTCCGCAAACGTTACCAATGATGCGGCAAGTTTTGCCCCATGCTTCCGCAAGCTCTGCGCACGGGCATACACTAACCCCAGATCAGGCGTCATCATTGTCACAAACGTATTCGCTTCTCCCGTGTGTGAACGGGCAAGCACTAAACCGTGTGTCTCATATTTGTGTCGCATCCCGTTAGAAATAGGGCGCGAACACCAGTGTAGTGTCGTACCCTATCCGATAAAAGCTAATAACGATGGTCATGATATTTTTTTGAAATTGAGGCGTCCGCAATTTCTAACGGGACGCATCCTTACTAAGGTTGAACCGTACGTCGCCCGTTGAAAGAGTTGCGACATACTTCCCTTCCGGAGCCATCGATACGTGCGCAGTATCACTCGTCTGGAACCCTTCTGCCTTGCGCGCTTGCGCAACCGCGCTTGCCATCTCGCGCTCATCGCCCTCTCGTATGAGCTCGGGAGTGAGTGTTGTGTCGAGCGTGTCTGGACCATTACCTTCTACAATGTTCTTTACGTTTATTTCATCTTTCAAGAGAGTAAGTAGATCTGGGTGGTTTGGAATATTGGTCGCTGAAAAAGTCGCCAGTGGCTGACGTACCTTCATGCCTGCCTTCTGACGCAACATAAGAGCCGCCGACGCCAGCTCACGGACAAGCGCCATATCACTAAAAAGAGCTCCTCCGTCATCGTATGAGCCAGACATTTTCATCTCCGGCCAGTTAACAAGGTGTACACTCTTCGGGTCGTTTGATTCGCGAATACCTTGGAATACTTCTTCAGCAATAAACGGTACGGCGGGCGCCATGACGGTGACGAGGGTATAAAGTACATGGCGCAAGGTTGCGAGTGCGGCTTTCTTGTCTTCCCCGTCTTCCTTAAATCGATCCCGCGAACGACGCACGTACCATACCGAAAGATCATCGATAAAAAGTGCCAACGGGCGAGTCGCGCGATCGAGTTCATACTTTTCATATCCCTCGGTCGATTCTCGAATTAATTCCTGGAGTCGGGCAAGTATCCATCGGTCGAGAATCTGAGTACTCGTATCGGCACGCGCGGTTCCCTCTTCATGGAGTTTATAAAACGCATAGACGTTTTGTAGTCGTCCGATATTTTTCTTTGCAACCTCATCGACTCCCGCTTCTGAGAAAGACAAATTCTCTGCCTGCATGACCGGCGCCGAAAGGAGGTAGAGTCGCAGGGCGTCTGCACCATATCGCTCGACGATATGCATGGGATCAGGATAATTCTTAAGACTCTTCGACATCTTCTTCCCATCAAGAGCGAGTGCGGTTCCGTTGACGATAACGTTTTCAAAAGCATTTTTATTGAACAGAGCGCCCGCAAGCACGTGGAGATAATAAAACCATGCACGGGTCTGATCGAGCCCTTCCCCGATAAACTGTGCGGGAAATGCCGCCTCAAACTGCTCTTTATTTTCAAAAGGATAATGCCGCTCGCCGTACGGCATTGAACCCGAGTCGAACCACGTATCAAGCACGTCGGGAATACGGTGCATCTCCTTACCGCAGGTACAGGGGATAGTAATAGCGTCGACCAGATGCTTATGTAAATCAGTTATGGTTGCGCCGCTCGCCGCTTCGAGTTCCGCGATACTCCCAAAGACGCGACGCTCCGCACAGGAGTCACAGCGCCACATCGGTATCACGCTCGCCCAGAATCGCTGACGAGAAATTGACCAGTCGCGCGCTCCCTCGAGCCACTTTCCAAAACGACCTTCTTTAATATGTGCAGGCGTCCAGGAAATATTCTTTGCATTTGTAAGCAAGTCATCTTTTATGTTCGTAACCGACACAAACCACGAAGTGGTTGCGTAATTTAGAAGCGGCGTGCCGCAACGCCAACAGTGCGGATACGAGTGCGTGATGTTTTCTTTCGAAAAGAAGGCCCCGTGGTCTTGCAGGTATTTCAGTACGGCGATGTCGGTCCCGAGACGCGTCTTGTCGTCGTCAGAATTTGTTCTTACTTCCATCCCCGCAAAGGCAGTGACTTCCGGTTTCATAATGCCGTCCATACCCACATGCTGTACAAAAGGGAGATGCACCTGTTTTGAGAGTTCCCAATCGTCAGCGCCAAAGGCAGGCGCTTCATGCGCGATGCCCGTGCCACTCTCTGCCGTCACGAAATCAGCAGCGTACACCTTCCATCCATTCTCATGATTCTTGAGCGTCGTATCTTGTATGTAGTAATCAAACGGCGGTTCGTATTCGAGTCCGACAAGATCGCTACCTTTTTTATTTCCCAAATTATCAAAATCAGCACCCCCGAATAACTCAGCCTGACGTTCTTGTGCGTATATGAATGTACCTTGATTTGCACCCTCGTTGTATTTCGCAATTTGATATTGGATGTCTGCACCAACTGCCAATGCGACGTTCCCCGGGAGCGTCCACGGTGTTGTCGTCCATGCGAGCATATATACATCTCCCGACAATCCGATCTTCTCAGGATTTTTTACCTTGAACTTCACGGTCACTGAAATATCCTTTACGTCTTTATACCCTTCTGAAACTTCTTGCTGTGACAGCGTAGTCTCACAGCGCGGACAGATGTGCATCGCACGATAATCTTCATATACCAAACCCTTTTCGTAGATTTCTTTAAAGACCCACCAGACCGACTCCATGTAGGACGTATCCATGGTGTGATAGGCGTGTTCCATATCAACCCACCGTCCGATACGCGGAATAATTTTCTTCCACTCATCTACATACGTCAGCACGCGCGCGCGACACTGCTCGTTAAATTTTGCGATGCCGTAGTTCTTAATGTCTTTTTTATGTTTAAAACCGAGCTCCTTCTCGACAATATTTTCTATCGGCAAGCCGTGACAATCCCAGCCCCAGACGCGCGGAACATGGTACCCGCGCATGGTTCGATACCGCGGTATCGCATCTTTAATAACACTCGCGACAATGTGTCCGTAGTGCGGCAAGCCGGTGGCAAACGGCGGACCATCATAGAAAACAAAATCGCCCTTGGGAGACTCTTTGGCGAGCGACTGCTCGAATATTTTATGCTCGTTCCAAAAAGCGAGAATGGTCTCCTCGCGCTTCGCCGCTTCTGATTTCTCTGTATCAGCCATAGTATCCCTATCCTAACGTTTACTACCTAAAAATGAAAACCCGGCTACCTCACATCCTCTCGGGCACCGGAATACCGAGGAGTGTCAGGCCATTTGTCATCGTATTTACAAATGCGCGGGCAATCACCAGTTTATGCGCTTCATGCGCTCCCCCGACGATGCGTTCTTGCGCATAAAAAGAATTCCACTCTCCCGCAAGTTCGGTGAGGTAATTCACTAAGAGGTGCGGCGCAAGCTCGTGTGCCGCGCGACGCGCGACTTCAGGAAAATGCGGTATGACGCGCTCAATCGAATACACTTCTTGCGGAAGGGGTTCCTTCGTACTGAGGTTCTGCTCTCCGGCGGCAAGGACCGACTTCGCGCGTACGAGTGCGTACTGCAGATACGGACCCGAATCCCCTTCAAGCGAGAGTGATTTCTCAGGATCAAAAAGAATATCGGAACCAGGAGACTGCCGCAGGACCATGTACTTAATTGCCCCAATCGCAACTTGCTCGGCAATCAGTGGATCGGGATTTTTTTCGCTCGCCGCGCGTATCACCTCAGTAATAAGCGATGCCGCTG
>DATKTB010000031.1:0-2438 GCA_035531355.1 Minisyncoccota bacterium
AGCGTTTCAAATACTGCGGCTAGTTCGTGAGGTTGTCGTGCCAGTAGTAGGCAAGAATGTCGCGCCGCGCTTTTCCATCTGGAAATGTCCCATACGTTGGATGGTGTACGGCAACGACCCGTGATGGTGAGTCATTACTGATGGCATGTTCAGCGTCAATATAGAAACCAAGGTGGTGATGTTTTCCCTGGGTCCCGTCATCTTTTTTATTGTAATCCCAGTGAATGAGCGCCCCCGCGCGCGGCTCTTTAATTTCATACCATCCTGACTTCCGTATGTCCTCGAGCGCGCTTTTCACTGTAGTGTGTCGTTCAGTAATAAGACCAAACAGATACAGAATGGTTGTCACAAAGAAAGCACACGAAAGATCGCCGTCATCGAGAATGTCGACAAGCGTTCCGTTACTATGGAAGTAAAGATTTCGGTAAATGTTCGAACCAACGCTGTTTTTGATTGCGGCTCGATACGAGTCGAATAGTGCAAGCTCGAGTTTGGGAGAATTTTTTTCCATCAGCATCGATGATAGCACGCAAGAGCATGCGTACGTGAAGGGTAGGGGATTGCCGAAAATTTGATTTATACATAAAGAGTGGTACTCTCTTTCAGTATTTCTCCGAGGAGTACGGTCATGCACAAGATGAGGTGGTGCGAGTGCGGGCGACGGATAAAGGTATGGTCACGACGGAAGGGTTGGCGCGGTTCCCCTAATAGGGATCATGGTCTTTGTAGAAAATGTTGGAGATCTTTATATGATTCGTTTGCCCGAAAGTCCTGAAGAAGTCCTCCTTCTTCAGGACTTCTTTAGTTTTATTGCATGAAATCATTCTCCGTGGCACACTATCGTCTGGTCAAAAAGAGTACAGTGACCAGGAACGAAGTACCTTTTAACGTGTTGCTGAGGAGACAAGCATGACGAAACAGGACCCGAGTACTGCTTTATGCGGTCCACAGGCGGCAATCGCCGCCATGGAACAAGAATCACTTCTGCGCTATGTCGTGGGGGACGGAAACGATCCGGCCCAATTCATTTCTCGTCTCGAAGACCAGGAAGCAGAGGAAGAAGTTGTGGAAACACCCGTCACTGTGACTTTGGGGAAGAGAGTCCGTATTATCGGCCTCCCTCGACCGAATGATCCTCCGGAAAAGCGAAAGTTATGGCTCGGCATGGAATTTTCGGTTATCGAACCGCCTCCCGCTCTGCGTCACGTCCTTTCGGATACGCATCTTTTGGTGAGTTTTGATGAAGTACTTACACTGTTTTACGCAAAAGGAGAAGGCGTGTACGCCATGTTTCTACTCGAAATGCGCAAAATATCAAAAAGAAAAAGCGTGCCGGGACTCCTCATCTCAAAAGCAGTTTGTAAGTTCCTGTAGCTGATTTCTTCGTTCATCAGCTCAAAATGGGTGGCCCGGTTACGGTGTCCACCCATTTTTATTTTATGCTGACGACGGTACAGTCACTCCGTGACGAAAAACCGCATATGCGGTACCGTATGAGTCGAGCTCTTTTTCTAACCCAAGGAGATAGACATGACGACCATCTGGTATCTCGAAGCAGTACATGATGATCCGACAACGAATCAGTACCTCGTTCAAATCATCGGCGAACAGAATCTTGAATATCTTTACAGCACCAAGCGTTGTGCCGGCGGGAAACGAAGGAATCTCTTCAGGTGTCCGGAAGGCTATGCAAATGTCCAAGGTGCAATTAGTGCCATCCCTGCGTTCAATTTGAAGATTGAAGTCTTCAAGGAAGAGGAAGGGGGGGGTGTCATCACCCGCTTTGATCTCTGGAAGAAATCAATACGCAAAACCGCCCGGCAAGCGTCATTTGCTTTGATGATGAAAAAACGGATGCGGTAGTCATACGCAATCGTGTCAACTAAAAGACCCTCTTATCCATAAGAGGGTCTGTCATTGAACAGGGAGGCACACTGCAGATTTTTCCGTAAAGATATATCAATGAATAGGAAGTTCTGCTCGACGAACTGAAAGCATGCTAATAAAGATAAGATTCATCACAAAAATAGCGGCAGGATACAGCGCCGTCGTAAAATTAAAAGAAGCAAGGGCAATGAAACCGAATCCCCACTTCAACAGGCTTAAGACGTATGTTACTTCTGTTTCTTCACAGGGGCGCACGTATGCTTTTCGAAAGGTGGGTATAAAACCAAGGGCGTACGCTCCAATAATGATGACCACCGCCAGAAGCGGATCGCGGGTAATTCCCCAAAAGACAATTCCTATCATTGCTCCAAAAAGACTTATTACATCAATTTTAGAGATGTGCTTTTCTCCCCAAAAGATCGCTACGACGGCAATTGAAAATCCGGCAAGTGCTGTAATGCCGGTTGAGAGTGCGCCGATACCGCTTCCGGAAACAATTTGTGCAGAAAAGGCAATGGTACTCATCAGCGCCCACACAAACCACGAAAAGG
>DATKTB010000032.1:0-2609 GCA_035531355.1 Minisyncoccota bacterium
GTGCCGCGACAATGGTCGAGGTCGTGGCATCGCCCGCGCCCGTACGGTCAACTGGTGCCGCACGATCGGGGTACATCGGTAGAGAAAGCATGTCAGTGCCGTCATAGGCGTACGCGCCATTCGGTCCGTCGGTGATAATGACCGTTCGCGGTCCGAGCGTTCGCATGCCGATGAGTAAATCTTTTATATTCGTTTTATCAATTTCGAGAATGCGCTCCGCCTCTTCCTTATTGCACGCAACGAGTTCGGTTGCGGCATAGAGCGGTGCGAGTTTTGTCTTGCCCATGGACATCTGGAATGTTCCGGGCTGGAAGGCAAGTTTCGTTTCAGGGTGTGCTCCAAGCCACGTCGCCAATGCTTCGTGGAATGCGGCCGATTGTTCACCGGTTGAAGAAAGATACAACCACTTTGGTGCGACAAATCCTTCGGGAATACGATACGGATAGTTCTCGTGTCTGATGAGGATGGTGCGCTCGGCCTCATACATCAGCACGTAGTGATGGTTCGTGGGGATACTGTCATTCACTGCTATATATTTTGTATCGATACCTTCGCGGCGGAATGTGGCGAGGATTTCTTCTCCGAAACGGTCCTTTCCGATGTTTGAAACAAAACCGGAGGTAAGTCCGAGCCGTGCGGCGGCCACTGCGGCATTTGCCGCATTACCGACCGCCGGTACGAGAATTGAAAAATCATAGGGAATTTTGTCCCCCCATTTCATTGAAATGGTGCAATTTTCATCATTGATATCGCAATTAACGCGCGCTTCTTTCAATTTAATAAATTCATCGACGGTTGTATCACCGATAGCTATAAAGTCCATCATATAGAGACGAGTGTACCATGCGTATGCACACCAGACACGGGTTGCATGCGGCCCAAGAAGAATTCGTCGTGGTACGATACGAAGATATGACTGACCTTTCTTCAATTGCACACGCACTCTTCGCACCCGGGAAGGGGATTCTTGCCGCGGACGAAAGTATTCATACGGCGACTGCACGACTGGCGTCCTATGGCATCAGTACCAGTGCAGATATGCGCCGGCAATTCAGGGATCTCTTTTTTGGAACCGAAGGAATCGAACGTTACCTTTCAGGCATCATACTTTTTTCAGAGACACTTACTGAAAAAGGCGATGACGGTATCTTGTTTCCGCAATCGCTTGCCGCGCGCGGTATTGCGCCGGGAATAAAGGTCGATCTCGGTACTGAACCGATGAGTGATTCCCCTCAAGAACTTATTACGAAAGGTCTTATTGATCTCCCCGACCGACTTCCGGTATATCGGGAACAGGGAGCAGTGTTTACCAAGTGGCGAGCAGTTATTCGCATTGAGGGTGACCAGTTGCCCAGCGCCGCGGCGATACATGAGAACGCGAAGCGTCTCGCATCCTACGCACGAGATGTCCAAAGTGCCGGACTTGTTCCGATTATTGAGCCGGAAATACTTCTCGCCGGAAATCATAGTCGTGCACGCACGCACGCGGTGATGACTGAAACATTCGACACGCTTTTTTCCGTACTACAAGAGTATGCGGTTGATCCCAGCGGTCTCGTACTCAAGACATCAATGGTACTTTCCGGCAGTGAAAGCGGAAAAAAGGATACGCCCGAAGAAGTCGCTGATGACACTCTTTCCGCTCTTATGAAAAGCGTTCCGGCGTCGGTTCCCGGTATCGTATTTCTTTCGGGTGGACAGACACCCGACGAGGCAACAGAAAATTTAGCGGCAATGACCGCACGTGCACGTGAAGTTTCTGCACCATGGCCACTTACGTTCTCCTATGCGCGCGCGCTTCAGGAAGAGGCTCTTGCAGTATGGAAGGGAGAAAAGGAGAATGTTCCTGCCGCACGCGCCGTCTTCCTCGAACGTCTCGCAAAAGTATCAGCCGCTCTCAACTGATTGCTTTCTTTCGCACTTTCCCGTATATTCAGACACATGCTTAGTCTTTCAGTAGAGAAACGCGATACAAAGGCCGCAACCCTTTCGTCCCTCCGCCAGGCGGGTCTTATTCCTGCCGTTGTCTACGGTGCCCACTATGAATCAACGCCGATCACTATTGATCTGAAGACTTTCTCGAAAGTTTTGCATGAAGCAGGGGAGGCAACTATTGTCTCTCTCACCGGTCTCGGTGCCGCGCTTCCAACACTGATTCACCATATCGAGCTTGATCCGCTCACGAGCCAGCCGCGCCATGTCGATTTCTATGCAGTAACCAAAGGAGAGAAAGTCGAGGTCGCTATTCCGCTTACCTTTATCGGCGAGTCGGCCGCAGTTGAGGCAGGAGCAAATCTGGTAAAAGTCCTCTACGAAATTGAGGTGAAGGCCGATCCGATGAATCTCCCTCATGATATTCAGGTTGACCTTTCTGTACTGAAAGAAATGAATGATCAGATTCACGCGAAGGATCTCGTGCTTCCTGCTGGTGTTGAGCTTATCACTGCCGCAGAGGATGTGGTGGTCCTCACTCAGGAAGTTGTCGAAGAGGCAGTCGAGGAGGTTGCCGCAGATATTGATTCGATTGAAGTAGAAAAGAAGGGTAAGGAAGAGGGTTCTGACGAGACAGTACCTGAAGCATAGTGCGCCCGGCGTTCGTGTTAAAATAG
>DATKTB010000033.1:0-11010 GCA_035531355.1 Minisyncoccota bacterium
GGATTTCTTTCCGTCTATGACGAACGCAGGGAGTTGTCCTTGTAATTTGGTGATAGCAATAAGCGTCTTGAGCGCCCCGAGATCGAGGTTGTAGTCGAAAGAGTACACACGAAGTGCCGGATAGGTCGTATGCAAATAGGAAAGCGCATACCCAGCTTTATTGCAGTCAGCACAGTCACCTGCATTGCTATAGAAATAAAGTACGGTCACCGGTTTGGTACCGCAGGCGGCGGCAAGCTGTTTGGTGAGAAGATAATCACGAATCTCAAGGAGGGAGTACTGTTCCTTGAGTCGTATCACCTGCGCATTTCCCGTACCCAGCTGTTCTTCGGTATACGACAAGCGATTCCCTAAATCAGAAAGCTCGCCGGTGAGTGTGGTTGACGAGGCGGTATTGTCGCACGGCGTTTCAGCAAGGAGAGAAAATTGAGTATCGAGCGAGATGGTCTCAATGGAAAGCTGGTCTTCTATCGTAGTGAGTTCTGCAATGCGCGCATTATTTAAATAATTGATCGCATAGGCGACTGTTCCGGCAAGTACGATGGTAATGCCAAGAGCAATAAGGACATTTCGAGTTACGAGTGACATAGTATTTTTAGGTTACTACCAAGCGAGTCGAGTGACAAGTGAACGTCTTTGTTCACTTTGTCCGAGGCGAGCGCAGGGAGTAAAAAGTCTGCATCCCCATCCAGACTTTTTACTGGAGTCGGCCAGAATGCCTCGCTCGCTTTGCGGCGGGAGTGGCGAGACGGATTGTTTTACCAACGCCAATGACGGTGTTTACCAATCGTGACGTCAGCGGTCGCCCGTATAAGCCATAAGGGTGCGATGAGTCCATAGAGAAAGGCATAGGATAGAAGTCCCAAGCCAATATTGCCGGGAGTTTTCGAAATGCGTTTTCCAATCATAATGAGTGAGGCTGAGACGAGGAGCGTCATACCGCCCAGAAGGACAAAAAAGCTCGTCGGTATATAAAACCAATCAAACGAACTGTGGGGGAGGTAGGCATAGACAAACGGAATCCCTGCCCGTACTTGCAAAGCGTTGACTGCCGCGCTAGTTATTTGGAATATGACAATCGAAAAAACGAGAATACTGCTTCCAATAGCAAGAACCGACGTTGGGAGTATCAGCATGCCAAGCACGCCGTGTTTTCGGTTTCCGATGAGGCTACGGTATTCGCCAAGGACATTTCGAATAAAGCCGGTTGTCCACCGCGTGCGTTGTTTGATGAGTTTCCCGGCGGTATAGGGTGATTTCGTGTACACGCGCGCGCGGGGAGCATTTTCGATTTCATAACCCGCCTGTTGCAGGCGCAGGGCCATTTCCATGTCTTCGGTCTGGTGCCCGTGCCGAAATCCGCCGAGTTCGGTGATGGTGCTGTGGCGATAAAAGGAAAAAGGTCCCGGAGTAACATAGAGGCCGTTTATTGATGCAAGAGTGTGGCGAAGCGTGATGCCAAATGTATATTCAGCATTCTGCATATGCTGGATAATACTTTTTGGCTGATGTATCGACATGGCCGCCGTCACCGCCGCGACGTTTGATTTATCGAAACAGGGAACAATTTCGCGCAATGCGTCGGGTTCGACAAAAGAGTCGGCATCGAGACAGCCGATAAATTCGGCAGAGGTCATCGCGATACCTTCATTGAGCGCCGTATGTTTGCCCCCGTTTTCTTTACGGAGAATCCGTACTTGCGGGTGTACCCCGAATGGTTCCATCGCTTGCGGAGTGCCGTCAGTTGATCCATCGTCAACAAGGATTATTTCAAGTTTGTCAGCAGGGTAATCGAGTGCAAGGAGGGACGCGCAGGTGGCGGCTATGGTTGATTCTTCATTCCAGCACGGAACGATAACGGCGACCGTGGGAGTCGTCCTGCCCGGGGTACGCGCGCGTGCAGAACGCGCCGGTTTTGAGAGCAGGGTTACCAAAATAAACGATTCGAAAAAAATCGCCAAAAAGAGAAAGGGTAAGGTAACCATTTCGTAACCCATAATGGCATCATGGTACCATAATCTGCTATATTTGGAGTAATGAATGAAAAAGGTCGATTGCACCCTATCTCTATTGCCATTCGCGATGCGGCCGCCATTTTTGGCCGAATGGGATTCGGTATCGCGTACGGTCCGGAACTTGAAGATGAGTGGCACAATTTTACCGCACTCAACGTACCCGAAGATCATCCCGCGCGGGATATGCAAGACACGTTTTGGATCAAAGATCAGCCGGGAAAGGTTCTTCGTACGCATACGACTTCAGTGACTATGCGGTGTCTCGAGGAGATGGCGAAAACCGGTGTCACAGAGATGCGGATGCTCAATCCAGGAAAAGTTTTTCGAAACGAGGCAACCGACATGACGCACGAAGCGCAGTTTTATCAACTCGATGGGTTCGCCGTCGGCCCAACCGGTTCGGTTACGCTCGCGCACCTGAAAGGAACCTTCGATCGTTTTTATCGTGAATATTTTGGGCCGCAGACCCTGGTGCGATTTCGACCGAGTTTCTTTGGATTTACGGAACCATCGGTTGAAATTGATGTGTGGTTTGAAGCACCCGGGAAAAAAGGGCAGTGGCTGGAGACCGCCGGTGCCGGCATGCTCCATCCGGAGGTGTTCCGTAATGCCGGATTGGATCCCGAGAAAGTACAAGGGTTCGCTTTTGGCGGCGGACTCGAGCGATTACTTATGGTGAAGTACGGTATCCCAGATGTGCGTCTTTTTCATTCCGGTGATATGCGGTTTGTGCACGGATTTGAGGAGAGAGAAGTATGAAAATCTCCCTGCGCTGGTTGCAGAATTATTTTGAAGAACCGCTCCCGAGTGCGGAGGTTATCGCTGACTCATTTACGTTCCATGCGTTTGAGATAGAGGAGTCAAACGGGGATCTGATGGAAGTGAATGTATTGCCGAATCGTGCGGCAGACTGCCTCTCTCATCGTGGTCTTGCCAAAGAGCTCGCGGCGATACGTGCGATGCCTCTCTCAAACGATCCATTGCGCCTGCCGATTCCTCCTTTTCCCACAAGCGAGGCGCTCAAGGTAGAAATAGAAGATCCAAAAAAATGTCTTCGGTATAGCGGGGCACTCGTGCGGGGAGTGAAAGTCGGTCCTTCTCCCGCATGGCTTCGCGACGCACTTTCTGCCGTCGGTCAGCGCTCAATAAATAACGTGGTCGACGCGACGAATTACGTGATGCTCAATATCGGTCAGCCGCTCCATGCATTTGACGCGGCAAAACTTATGCAAAAGGATGGTACCTACTCTATCGGCGTGCGGCAGGCACACGAAGGTGAAAAAATTACGCTCCTCTCTGGCGAGGAACATACTCTCCCATCCTCCATACTTCTTATTACGGATGCGCATGCCGACCGCGCACTCGGCATCGCGGGAGTAAAAGGTGGCGCGGCCGCCGAGCTGACGGAGGAGACAACAGATATCATTGTTGAATCAGCGAATTTCGACGGGACGACGACACGGCGTGCCGCACAAACACTGAAGCTCTTTACCGATGCATCGCTTCGGTTCCAAAATCGTCCCTCTCCTGAGTTGGTAGCGTATGGTATGCGAGATGTTCTTGCGCTTATTACCGAGATAGCAGGAGGGAACGTCGCGGGGGTCACTGATGTGTATCCCGAGCTACCGGTCGTCGTGCCAGTTTCAGTCTCGCTTACGCGTATCAATGGTGTACTCGGATCTTCTTTTTCGACCGAGGAGGTTTCGGGCGTGTTTCAACGGCTAGGTTTCGATATGCATCAGGAGAATGAAATATTTGCCATTACTCCGCCCAAAGAGCGAACCGATCTGACACTCCCGGAAGATCTTGTTGAAGAGGTTGGAAGAATCATTGGGTACGATCAGATTTTGCCGGTCCCACTACCGCTTCTCGCGAGCGCGCCCGACCAGGCACGTTTTCGTGGTATTGAGCGAGTGAAGGATTTTCTTACGGAACAGGGCTTCACCGAAATCTCAACGCAATCGTTTGCCAAAAAAGGCGACATTATGCTCGCCAATCCGCTTGATAAAAATATGCCCGCACTTCGTACCACGCTTGACGACACCATGCAGGTGGCGCTCGCGCAGGCGAAACAATATGCACCCCTTCTCCTTGCGCCGAATCAAAAGTTAAAATTGTTTGAAGTTGGAACGGTGTTCACCAAGGAGGGTGAACAGGTCGTGGTACAAACATCAGAACCCGTTCCTGATGTTCCCCGTATGGAAGCGGTATCTGACTATATGCCGAAGCGCTATCAACTGGGGGCGTACCAACCGTTTTCAGTGTATCCATTTGTGGTACGGGATATCTCGATGTGGATTATAGATACTGATCAGGCACGCGGAGTCGTTTTTGCGATTTTTGCTGAGAACGGTGCGGGGTTGCTTCGACAAGTCCAGCTTCTCGATCAATTCACCAACAAAGAAGGACGGCAATCGCTCGCTTTCAGGCTTATATTTCAATCCTTTGAACGTACCCTAACCGACAATGAGGTAAACGAATGCATGACCGCCATCACCGCGGCGCTTCTCCAGAAGGGGTACGAGGTGCGGTAAAAGGAGAGAAAATCCGCTCTTTTTATGCTATACTAAACGCACCGATACCTCGGCTATTTTTATGGCTATACACACTGAAAAAGAACCTAAAAAGAGGGCGTATGACGCTTCGTCGATTACGGTCCTTGAAGGACTCGAGGCCGTTCGTCGCCGTCCCGGAATGTATATCGGGACAACCGGTCCTGACGGTCTCCATCATTTGGTATGGGAGATTTTTGATAATGCACGCGACGAAGCGATGGTCGGTCGCTGTAATGACATAGAAGTAGCGCTTCTCTCAGATGGGTATGTACGCATTGCCGATAACGGTAACGGTATTCCCGTCGGCATCCATCCGAAAACAAAAGTCTCCGCACTTGAGACGATCATGACCGTGCTTCATGCGGGAGGTAAGTTTGATAATGAAGCCTATAAATTTTCCGGCGGTCTCCATGGCGTCGGTGCTTCCGTGGTGAATGCGCTTTCCGAACATGCGAAAGTGGTCGTACACCAAGACGGTGGCATGCATGTACAGGAATACAAAATAGGGAAGCCGCTCGCAAGAGTAAAAAAAATCGGTACGACGAAAGAGCACGGGACTATCGTGCTCTTTAAGCCGGACAGTACCATCTTCAAGGAGGGTATCGAATGGAATCTGGAAAAGATTGTCGCGCATCTTCGCCAGCAGGCATACCTCGTGAAGGGTGTGCGTATTTCGATTATTGATGCGCGGGCAACCGATGAAGGCTTTGGTACGGAGACTATCTTTTTGCGGAATCAGCAACTCGACGTCCCCTCGACCACCTTTTATTTCGAAGGGGGACTGAAATCACTCGTTGCATTTCATAATAAATATCAGATACCCGTTCATAAGAACATTTTCTATATTGAACGAGAGTTGGACAAGGTTATCGTCGAGGTCGCCCTTCAGTATGTTGATGATATTACTCCTCGCATCACCGCTTTTGCGAATAATATCTATACGAGCGAGGGTGGTACCCATATCACTGGATTTAAGACCGCGCTTACCCGTTCGCTTAATACATATGGAAGAGCGGCGAATATTTTGAAAGAGAAGGATGAAAATTTTACCGGCGACGACGTTCTTGAAGGAATTACGGCGGTCGTCTCGGTGAAGCTTGCTGAGATTCAATTTGAAGGCCAGACCAAATCAAAACTTGGCTCTACCGAAGCGCAGGGTGCGACGGCAACAGTCTTCGGCGAAGCATTCGGTGCATTTCTCGAAGAGAATCCTGATGATGCACGAGCCATTATCAATAAAGTCCTTCTCGCACTCAAGGCGCGCAAAGCCGCGAAAGCCGCGAAAGATTCGGTGTTGCGGAAGGGTGCTCTTGAGGGCATGACGCTCCCCGGGAAGCTTGCCGAATGTCAAACGAAGAGTGCCGAAGAAAGCGAGATCTTTATTGTGGAGGGAGATTCTGCCGGTGGCTCAAGTAAGCAAGGACGTGATCGTCGCACTCAGGCTATTCTTCCGCTCCGCGGCAAAATCCTTAACGTCGAGCGGGCGCGCATCGACCGTATGCTCGCCTCGGTCGAAATTCGTGCACTTGTTGTCGCGATGGGAACCGCTATTGGCGATGTTTTTGATATTTCAAAATTGCGGTACCACAAGATTATTATTGCGACTGATGCCGACGTTGACGGTGCGCACATCCGTACGTTGTTGCTCACCCTTCTGTATCGTCATTTCAAACCGATTATTGACGGAGGATTTGTCTATATTGCCCAACCGCCACTTTATAAAATTACGAAAGGGAAGTCGGTCGCGTATGCCTATTCTGATAAAGAAAAGGAAATGGTCCTCAAGGAGTTTGGCGTTGCCGCGTCGGAGGTCTCAGAGAATCCGCTTACTGATGAAGAGGCGCCGGAAGAGGTAGAAGAGGAAGCAGTGGCGACAAAGAAAACACCGAAAGTAAGTATCCAGCGGTATAAGGGTCTTGGAGAAATGAACCCGAGTGAGCTCTGGGAGACAACCATGGATCCCAAGCGCCGCGTTCTAAAGAGGGTGAATGTTGAAGACGCTGAGGCGGCTGATCGTATTTTTGATATTCTTATGGGCACCGACGTACCTGCCCGTAAGTCATTTATCCAATCGAATGCTCGTCTGGCAAACCTCGACGTTTAATTTTTTGAAAAAATAAAAGACCCGGAGTACTCCGGGTCTTTTATTTTTTCGGTTGAGACTACATTAAGTACCCAGAATAGTAAGGCTCGCTGAGGCGCTGTTGTTATTCGTATTCGACTCCGTCACTGCGTGATCAAAGTTTGCCGTAATTGAAATCATTTTTCCTGCGCCTTTATTTGCCTGATCAAAGCCGAGCGTGTAATCAATGCTGTCGCCAGGACTGAGTGATTGCTGAGGAGCTGATTGATAGATGTAGGCATTTTGCGCCGGGATGGATGCACTGAAGCGCCACGGACCGGTGACGTTACTCCCAATATTCTTAATCGTAAAACGAACCGCAGGACGACTTCCGGCTGGGACGGTCGTTGTTGCAACAAAAGAAGTTGCCGAACTGGTAGCGAGATATCCTGTTGCGTTTATCGTTACAATAAAATCAGGGAGGCCAGACAATGTTGGTGAGCCGGTGCCACCTATTTGATACGTGTTGGTCGTCTCTTCCCCTGCGGTCGGGGCGACAGATTTTGGAGCAGTTGTCGTCGATACTGATTTATTTGCCGTGGTGCTCGCAGTTGTTGTTGCGTCGCCTCCAAATGGAATGGTCGTAGAAGCGGTCGGCACGACCGAAAGGGAAGGTGGTGTCGATGGTGTAAAGACCGAACCGAGATATACTGCCGCACTGCCAATACGTCCCACGACTGAGGGGACAAAACGTGTTGAGTATATAGCGAGCCACATGGTTGCACCTACGAGTGCAATAAATCCTGCAATAGCAAGTGTATAAAGCATGGGGGTGCGGCTTGATAGGGGAATCGCCTGCACATGATCTGGCGCAGTATTGGTTCTCGGCTCTTTCTGGGCGACGTTTGGTATCGCCGGTGAGCTGGTTATTTCGGGACTATTCATGAACGTATTGATAACATAACATAGTTTTTATGTCAATACACCGCCCAATACAGGAGCTCTGGCCACATACGGGCGAGACTTGACATAAGTGAAACAATAGTGTATTTCTTAGTAAGATTCTATGAACATGAAAGGACTAGCGTATGGTACCGCGCGATTTATTCGAGCCGGGAAACAGGCATATACAAAGAAGTGGTCATTCCTCATTCTTTTTGCCGGCATCTTTTTTGCGAGCGTATATACGCTCGGTTATCTTGATCTCTTGCCAGAGGCGCCGTCAGCTTCAGTGGCAGTATCGGCTTCGTCGGTCGTTGTCGATGCGATTACTGCAACAAGTACCCGTAGTTCACTGCAGGCATCACTAAATGAACCACCGGTACATATAGAAATTCCGACGCTCAATCTCTCGACAACGATTGCGAATCCGACGACCACCAATACCGAAGCGCTTGATCAGTACCTGCTTCATGGTGCGGTACGGTATCCGACATCGGCCTTGCTGGGTGAGACAGGAAATGTCGTTCTCTTCGGCCATTCGAGCTATTTGCCCATCGTCGGTAATCAAGCGTATAAAACGTTTGACGGCATTCAAAAGCTGGTTGCCGGAGACCAGGTTATCGTATACTCCTCAGGTACGGCATATACCTATGCCGTACGAACGGTCTCGAAAGAGAGTGCGCTCGGAGATGCGGGCATCCCCCTTTCAGTTTCTGGCCGAGAATTGACACTTGCAACGTGTGATTCATTCGGGGTAAAGAGTGATCGTTTTATTGTGGTTGCAGATTTTGTTGGCAGTCATTCAGTTTCTATCTAGATAGAAACTGAATGACTCTCCGCAATACAGGGGGAGCATGTTCTTTAAATCATCTCATCACTCACACTCAGTAGAGGAGGCTCTCATGCCTAGCAAACGAGTTCTAAAAACAACTGCATGGGTTGTGATTGCCACTGCTGTGGCGTTACTTCTTTTCGCTTGTGTCCTCATGTTTTCTTCGGTTCCGGCTCATGCCGCGCAAACGGAGTTTCAATGGAAGAACTTCGGCGCAGCTCCGTATGCCTCGACGCGAGCCGAAGCAATGCGAATGCGCGAAAGTGCATTTCGGAAACTCGACCTTCCGCAACCGGTTATCGCTCTCTTCATGAAGGCGACGACAAAACCGGGCGAGAAAGTCCGGCTTGTAAATGGCAACCGGCTTTCAGTAATGTTGTCGAAGGGCGGTATCGCTCATCGCAACGTACTGATTGCCTTCACCAAACCACCGGTAAGTGGAAAAATGGAGTACGCGGCACCAGCAGAGGAGTGGCAGGTTTCTTGGCAGGGAAAGATTTATACAATCATTCTGCCGGAAATTTGTAACAACTGGTCGGTGAAAATATTACCAGCAATGGCTACGTGTCCGGAGATTCGGGTCACGGTAAATCCTGGTGATACCGTTTTGAACTTCATCCTTCTCGGTGGGGTTCCACCAATGTCGGCATCGTGCCCATTTGGGTACAAGCCACCTGGAAGTAGAGTGTTGTATACATTGCCAACCGAGTGTCCATCCGGCTTTTGCGATTTTAGCGAAACCATCGCATCAAGCGGCATGGCCTCTGGTCCAAGCGGTGGTATCGACGTGAGTCGGAAGCCTGGAGTGTATACCTTCCAAGTCTCTCGGGAGTTTGCAAGAGATCAGAATCGCATAGCAGCATTCTGCATCACGGTTGCTTCCGGGGCGCACTCATGTGCAAAGGACATACGGCCTGCAGATTACTATCATCAATTGGCCGTGATTGGTTGGACAATTGCAGATAAACCGACTGACTGGCTGGGCACTATACGCATATGGTGTTTCCCAACCAATGGTCCTTGTGGCGAGTGTCGGTGATGTTTCTGAGGGGTATGGTTTGCTTCACAATATATCG
This sequence comes from Minisyncoccota bacterium, assembly GCA_035531355.1. Classification (GTDB taxonomy): domain Bacteria; phylum Patescibacteriota; class Minisyncoccia; order Phycocordibacterales; family Phycocordibacteraceae; genus C7867-001. The sequence goes on from DATKTB010000033.1 coordinate 9,483, forward strand.
TGAAGCAAACCAATACCCTTTTTGTACGCTGTGTAAACAGCAGGGCTCTATTTCACAAAATGACAAAATTCAAGACAATAACTACCCATATACAAAGTCGTCCAATTATTATTGGACTTTTTACGGTGTTATTTACCATTACGTTTGGTATGACCGTTGCTTTTGCTCTTGGCCTTATAACTCCATCAACTGCATTGGCGGATCTTGGGCCGTGTTGCATAGCTCCACCCCCGCCGCCACCGCCACCTCCACCGCCACCTCCACCGCCACCTCCGGTACTTCCGCCGGTGCCAACGTGTACGCTTTCGGCAAACCCATCCACTCTTCCTTATGGTGGTGGCTCAACCGTTCTCTCGTGGACCACCACCGCAGCTTCGGACGCATTCATTCAAAGTAGCGATGCAAATGGTAAGACGGGAACAGTTACTACCGACTGGGTTGCGGCACGTACATCGGGCTCACAAAATGTCACCGAGTCTATAACGACTCAGTTTACAATGACGGTCTCGGGTCCTGGTGGCCAGACGCAATGTAAAACCACTGTTATTACGGCTCCGCCACCTCCTGTATGGACCAACTATTGTACGGGTGGCGCGGATACCCTACATCCGTGGCAGATTTGGGCGTATGACAATTCTTCTCCCAGAAACTACAAATATATAGGAACCAGTCCTACCTGTGCACCACCACCGCAAGTTCCCACTTGTACGTTGGTGGCAAGTCCGACTGCTATCCAAAAAGGTTCGTCCTCATCACTCTCATGGACGACTACCAATGCAACTTCATTTTCAATTAACCAAGGGATTGGTGCGGTGACACCGGTTGCTTCCGGCTCACACACTGTCTCGCCAACCACAAACACCACCTATACCGGTACCGCAACAGGAACGGGCGGCACCGTTACCTGCGGTGCAACAGTCACCGTGACCACTACGCCACCACCACCACCACCTCCACCTACAGCACCAACCTGTACCCTCACGGCAAGTCCGACTAACCTAAATTCGGGCGATCACACGAAGCTTACGTGGACGACGACCAATGCTGACACCTTCAGCATCAATCAGGGAGTCGGTGTTGCCATTCCTGCTTCCGGAGGTTCTATAAGTTCCCATGCGGTCAATGCAGACACAACGTTTACGGGAACGGTTACGAGTCCGACCGGTCAAATAGTGACGTGCGCAACTTCGGTGACGATTAACCACGGTGGCGGTGGTGGTGGCGGTCCGACCTGTACGCTTGCAGTAAGTCCCACCAGTATTTCTTCTGGAGGCACTGCTACTCTTACGTGGGGTGGAAGTGAAATATCTTCAGTCGATATCAATCAAGGTATTGCAACCGGTACGACGTCGCCCGGTTCAGTACAAGTGTCACCGACTGCGGTGCAGAGTTATACCTATACGGGAACCTTCCATGCAACCACTGGGCAGGCTCTTACATGTTCAGCAACGCTTCAAGTAACAGGTGGTAGCGGCGGCGGTGGCGGTTGTTCCGGAAATTGCGGCGGTGGCGGTGGCGGTGGCGGCAG
>DATKTB010000034.1:0-12508 GCA_035531355.1 Minisyncoccota bacterium
TTTACAAAAACATCCAATCACTATGGTTCTGGGAGCCGGTGCCACTACGGCAACACTTTCTACTGCCTACTATAAACAAAAAGATACAAAAAGATCTCCCCTGTCTCTTATGGCCACGCCGGTTATTTTAGATAAAAAGACTATTGGTACTATTAAAGTTTTTCGCGATATCACCTATGAACGAGAAATTGATAAAGCGAAAACGGAATTCGTCTCACTCGCAAGCCATCAACTCCGTACGCCGCTCTCCACCGTTAACTGGTATGCAGAAATGCTGCTTGAGGGAGATGTCGGAAAGCTTAATGACCAACAGCAGAAGTATCTTGACGAGGTATATCGCAGTAACCAACGAATGGTTGAGCTGGTGAATGCACTCCTCGATGTTGCGTCACTTGAGCTTGGTACATTTATCATCGACCCAGAACCGACTGATATTTGCAAACTAATGAAAGACGTTATTGATGAACAGCAGCCACAGATTGATGCCCGGAAATTACGATTTTCTTCCTCGTGCACAAAGAGTATCCCATTGATGCAAGCCGACCCAAAACTCTTGCGAATGGTGATGCAGAATATCTTGTCAAACTCGGTGAAGTATACTCCCGAGGATGGAGAGATTGATTTCACTATCACTTTGACAGACAATAAGAAGAACATTCTTCTAAAAATATCTGATACCGGCTATGGCATTCCCAAAAATCAGCAAGGGAATATATTCACAAAGCTTTTTCGAGCTGACAACGTGCGAGACAAAGATACTGATGGGACTGGGCTCGGGCTTTACATTGTGAAATCAATCGTCAAGAATTCGGGTGGAAAGATATGGTTTAAGTCCGAAGGGGGAGTAGAAAACGTCGGAACTACTTTTTTTGTCTCCCTTCCTTTAGATGGTGCAGAGAAAATTTCTAAATAATTACGTATGACTGAAAAATCTACAAAAAAGGCTATCCTAGTGATAGAGGACGAGCGCCCACTGCTTGAAGTGATTAACGCAAAACTTGAAAAGAATGGCTTCACGGTTATTGCCGCTCGGAGTGTTGAACAAGCATTTAATGCACATATTGAAAAAAACGATTTAGGAGTCATTACGGTCCGTACGATTGAGCAGGCGCTCGACTACCTTGAACAGCTTGAGCGTATCGATGCCGTTTGGCTCGATCATCACCTCGTCGGCAAAGAGGATGGTCTCGATTTTGTAAAAAAGTTTAAGGCAAATGGCGGCCGCTGGAACAAGATTCCTGTCTTCGTTGTCTCAAATGCCGCAAACCCCGCTACGGTGAAGTCGTATAAAAACTCCGGTGTGAGTAGGTACTACGTAAAATCTGACCATCGACTTGATGAAATCATCGCAGATATAGAATCATTTCTCGCTCGCCCAATGAAATAGACTGTATAGGTGGAATCCTGTGTTTAAAAATTAAGCCGAACGGCTCATTCTATTCGCGGATAAAGAACTGTAATTTTTTTGCTCGTATAACGGCATCTTACTCAGAAGGTTGAATGTGGTCGATAATTTTTCCAGCAACCTTATTATAAGCATTAGTGTACATAACCATGACTACTACTCCGTCAATCCTACAAAAGAATCTTGCCCTTATCGGCGTTTCTTCTGCATTGTTTTTCGTTCTTTCGTTTAGCATTGCTTCTCTCGCGCACGCAGCAACCATTACCAGTCAGTTAGATATTGGTTCAACCGGACCAGATGTTACCACTCTGCAGACCTATCTCTCCGGCAATATCAATTGGTATCCGTCAGGCCTCATCACCGGGTATTACGGTTCTCTTACCGAAGGCGGTGTTGAAAAATTCCAAACGTCCGAAGGAATCGTTTCGAGCGGTTCTCCTTCGACTACCGGATTTGGTCGTGTTGGACCGATAACGCTCACACACCTTAATGAAATTATAGGTGGAAACACTCGTTCGTCGGCTACGGTACCGGTCTTGAGTCCGGTGACCATCACTCGCGGATCGAATTTCGCGACATTCTCATGGACAACCGATGAGCCAACAATGGGGCAGATCTATTGGGACACAGCCTCGATTCGTGCAGATGAAGCTACTGGCCCAGGCCAGACACCCTATGTCAGCGGTACCTTGGTACAGGACACTCAGGGCAGAACCACCAATCATGTGGTTACCGTCTCAAATCTTCAATCGAACGCAACCTACTACTACTTCATGCGCAGTATTGATGCCAACGGTAACATAAGTGCCATTGTGCCCAGTTCGTTCCAGACCACTCCGTAATCTGTCTTAGATAAAAAACAAAAACGCCCCAAGGGCGTTTTTGTTTTTGAAAAAGGAAAAGAATATCCTATTCTCACTAATCTTCTTAAGTCGACAGACTCTCGTACGGTTATGATAGAATTAATTCTATCTATGTTCGAACAACTGGTTACCTTACTAAGTACTATTTCTGAACAGCACCATACGGCATTTCAGGTAACGAATGGTGAAGATGTACAATGGCCCTCATGGTACGCAAAACAATTTTTGACGCATCTCGATATAGTTTCGCAACTCAGACATCCACTCACGCAAGATGACCTTGCGGATATGTTATCGAAATTTGATATCACGTTTCGTGAAAAGAAAATTGAATCATCATGGCAACAGTATTATGCGGAACAACTGTTGCCGCTTTTTAAGGAGTAACTGCTTCAGACGCCGTTTATATTTTATGCGGCGACCGATAGAACAAGACGGGCACGAGGACAAGAGTGAGAATAATAGCGAAGGAGAGTCCAAACATAATACTGAAGGCAAGTGGCCCCCAGGTTGGATTACTCATTGAAAGAGGAATCATGCCAATGACCGTGGTAATGGTCGTGAGCACAATCGGACGGAGGCGAGTCGCTGATGCTTCGATGACGATATCAATAATTGGCCGTTCGGGTGTTGAGTGCAATCGTCGAATCATGGAGTCCATTAAGATGATGGCATGGTTGATGATGACACCGCCAAGTGCAATAACGCCAAGAAGGGAAGAGAATGAAATAGGCTGGCCAGTGAGGGCAAGTCCATCGAGAACACCAATAAGTGAGAGTGGCACAATCATGATGAGATAGAACGTATAGCGGAATGAATTAAACGCAACAATGAGAATCATGAACATGAGCGCGAGTCCGGCAATGAGCGCGACAAACATCTGCGAAAACGATTGATTGATGCTTTGTGCATCACCGCCATATGAAACTGAAACACCCGCAGGCAAGGAAAGGGAACTGATGCGGTTCTGGAATGTCGCGACAACTGCTGAGGCGGTTGTGTGGCTGTCAGGATATGCCGAAACGGTTTCCAAACGCACCTTATCTTTATGCGCAATACTGGCGTTACTTTGTCCCAACGAGTCAGAGAGAATAGAGCCAAGCAATACAGGTCCGTTTGAACCTTGGATGGTGAGATTCTTGATGCTATCGATAGTGGTCTGGTTGGTATTCGAAGGGTCGGTATAGTCTGAATTGACGTTCATCATCACAACGACGTCGATGTTTTTATTTGGTTTTGTGATGCTGATTGCTTTCGTGCCTTGCAGAGCGCTTCGGAGTGTTTGGGCAACCTCAACCGCATTTACGCCGAGTGTGGCCGCTTTTGATCGATCAATGGAGAGATCAAATTCAGTTCCGTTATTTTGCGTACTGCTCGTAAGGTTGGTTACGTGCGGAATCGTGGAGAGTAACTGTTCACCATTATCAGCGGCGGTGACCAGGTCATTTAGATTATTGCCCTCAAATTGAATTTGGATAGGAGCACCGGACGGCGGTCCGCCGCTCACTTGAAGTACCTGAATGGTCGCGGTGGTAATCGATGCAAGTTTCTTTTGCAAATCATTCACGACTTGCGTACTCGTCTTGGTATGGCCGAGCGGCAAATTGATAGTGATGTTTGCGATATTACCGCCACCTGATGAGCTCCCAGTGAGCGTGTCAGAGAGCGCAGAACTTTGTCCTATGGTTGTCTGGAACGAGTAGATATCGGAATCTCCGTACAACACATTCTCAACCTGTCGCACGGAATTGTCGGTGACCGCAAGCGTCGTTCCTTCGGGCTCGGTGAGGTTAATGAAGACATAATCTTGATCGCTTTGCGGCAGAAAGACAGTCTGTATTAATCCAAAGAGGGGGAGCGAAACAGAGAGAAGGAAAAGTCCTCCAAGAGAGAGCAGAAATATTTTTTGCGTATGCCGATGGGTGAGTATGGTACGCAACAGATTTTTATACCAGGCAGTAATCCGATCAGTGTATGCTTCTTGTGCCACTTCCAGTTTGTTTTTCTTTTGCGTGCTAAAGAGGATGGCAATGAGCGGTACCATGCCGAGCGAAACAAAGATGGACGCCATGAGCACGAAAATGAGCGTATAGGGGATGCCGGCGATAAACTTTCCGATAATGCCCGAGATAAAAAAGAGCGGTACAAATACAGCAACGGTCGCCATAGTACCGGCAATGAGCGGCCACGCATAATCGCTTAACGCTTTGTGGGCGGCGGCAAGCGCGCTGTTATTGTCGCGCATACGAGTGTGAATGGCTTCAGTCACAACGATGCCCGAATCCACCAAAATGCCGACTGCCAAAATAAGCGCAAACAAGGTGATGAAGTTCAGTGAATTTCCGGTCAGATAGAGTCCAATAAAAGCGATAAGGAATGAAAGAGGAATAGAAATTGCGGCAACGATTGATTCGCGCCAGCCGATGGTAATCAGCAGGACGAGAATAACCAGTGCAACGGTCTCAAGACCAGTCTTCGCGAGCTCTCCTAATTGTTTTCCCACTTGAACGCCCATGTCAGTCGCGGGTGAAATATACACATGTAACCCTGCCAACGTGGTTCCTTTCATGTCGGTGAGTGCCTGGCGTACCGCATCACCTACTCCCTGAATCGATGCGTCTGATTGTTTGTATATAGAGAATGTAATAGCATTGCGGCTCGGTTGCCCGCCGATCGAGAGACGTGAGTAGGTGGTCGCCGGAGCAAGTCCATCGAAGACTTTTGCCACATCCCGTACGTATATGAGCGTACCGTTTTGATTTGCCACCACTATATTTTGAATAGCATTCGTATCAGTAATACTTCCTTGAAAGTTTACCGTGTAGGAAATCCCGTCCATGGAAATTGAGCCGACCGGCAGTGTCGCGTTGCTCGCGTTAATGGCTCCAATGACATTTGAGATTTGTAGTCCGTACGAAAGGAGCGCTTTCTTGTCGACAACGACATCAACTTGTCGATCGGGTACACCGGCGACATTCACCTCCGATACGCCGGTGATTCGTTTCAATGCATCGGATACCGTCTGTCCGATTGTCGAGAGCGTCAGCGGCGACACATCACCTGAAATTGAAGCGATGAGAATCGGGCTATTTGAAAAACTAACCTTGGTTATGGAAGGAGTCGTGGCATCCGCGGGGAGGTTGGGAACCGCTTTCGCGACTGCATCGCGCAGGTCTTGAATAGATTGATTGATATTGGCGTTTGCTAGAAATTGCACCGCAATATTTGAAACGCCGTTACTCGAAACCGACGTCATCGTATCGATATTACTGATACCGGATATTTGATCTTCTATTTTATTGGTAACCAGTGTTTCAATATCGGTTGCATTCGCACCGGGGAGTGCGGTGACGACGATACCTTCTGGGATATTGATGGGCGGTTCTACTTCTTTTGGAATTTGTATAAGTGCGAAAGATCCTGCGACAACCAGTGTCACAATAAGAACATAACTAAACTGCCGTTTCTCAAGAAAGAAATTCCAAAGCCACAGCATATTACGGGTTGGTCACTATAACTGTTTGTCCGTTGGCAAGTCCGCGCGCGTCCGTCACAATATATTGATCGGGAGTCACTCCGGACATAATGGCAACCGAATCACCGGTGGCATTTCCTAGAATGACCGCCTGCGCCATGACCGTACTGGATGCGTTTACGGTAAATACGACGGCGCCGGTCGGAGTCATTTTCACCGCGGCAATAGGAATGGATGGCGCCGATGAAGCAATTGAAGAGTCTGACGATACCGAGGGGATGAAGGTACGATTCAATACGACTGGGACCGTTTCGCCATCCGTAAGTCCTGTTGCCGATCCGTGCACGCCTATTTTGACCTCTATTTTATTCGTCAGCGGATTTAATGCCGGTGCAATGAACGTAATACTCCCGCTCGTATTTGTATTTATAACTGCCGCATTACCGACCGCGAGTGTCCGGGCATCTGAAGAAGATACCGACGTATCGACGTACAGCGCTTGCGGATTGGATACGATAGCAACGGGAGAGAAATTAGATACATAATCACCGGTAGTAATAGGAAAGCTCACGATGGTGCCGTCTATAGGACTTCGAATGATTGTTTTTTCAAGATTTGCGAGCGCGGCATTATACGCACCGAGCGCTTGCTTTACCTGGGCCTCTGCAAAAGCAATGGTATTTGGTGTCCCGCTCTGAGCGGCATTTGTTGCTGTCTGCGATCCGGAGACGGCAGAATCATAGGCGCTTTTTGCGGCAATAAGACTGGAAAGCCCGGCAGTCACTTCGGAATGTGCGGCGGCAAGCGATGTTGCATACCCAGCAAGTACTGCGGTCGAAGCAGTCTGGCTCGGAGGAGTTTCATTTACCGCAGTGGTAAGGTTATTTAAAAATTGCGTCACCACGGCAGTATTTGCTATGAGGCTCGCGCTCTGGGTCTCAAGGAGTGCGGCAGGAGGATTTTTTTCATACGACAGAAGTGTCGTGAATACGGACTGTAATTGGATACGTTCTTGTCGCAAGGTAGAGACCAATTGGCTATCGGGGACGGTAAGAATGATTTGAGGGTTCGTGGTATTCGGATTTAAGAAAAGCAGGTCTGCTTTGGTATGTACTGCGTCATCAAGCGCCGTGATGGCATTTTGAAGCGAATTTTGGAGCGCATTTTCCGCATTTTGAACACCTTGATTTGCTTGGCTCACGCTAATAGAAGAACCAGCGGTTCCTGTATCGCGCGCACTGGCAAGACTTGCTTGCGCCGCTTCATACGCTCCTTGTGCCTGCAGTACGCCCGCTCGTTGTGAATCATTAGAGAATTCGGCAATCACCGAGCCTGCAGATACGTGGTCCCCCAGGGTATGGCGAATAGTAACTATCTCACCGGCTGTTTGTGCCAAGATGGTCGCTTGATTTACGGATGTTACGGTTCCAGTGACCGGTAACGAACTGGTCGCGGAAGAAAGACTTGCGATAGTTGCGATTGAGACGTGCGCTATACCCATGTCGACAACGCCCGTTTGAGCTGGCGGTCGGGTGAGCCAGTGGAAACCGACGCTACCGACGACGAGCACGCCAAGAGCGCTTACGAGGTATCGCCTCGGAATGCGAGAGAAAAATGAGCGGAGAGATGAGAATGCCGGCATACAGTAATTGGTTATTGAAAATGAGTAATAATTTTCTGATTGAGCCGAACGTATTCGCTAAACTCTTTATCCGTCAGTACAGAGAACAAACGAATTATGTGTTCCTGAATGGTTTCTTGCATGCGTAGCATCGCCTGCTTTGTTTTTGGGGTAAGCCGTATCACCGCGGTTCGTTTATCTTTTTCAGCAACCTCTTTTACGGCGTACTGTTTTTTTATAAGCTCTCCCACCAATTGAGTCGCCGCGCTACTTGAAATAGCAAATGCCAATCGTATATCTTTGATGGAAACTGCCTCAGCACGGGAAATCAGTCGCAAGGTCATCCACTGTGAATTGGTGATGGTGCGGCCGCCGAGCGTACCGCACCCTTTTATATCCGTAAAGCGTTTCATTTTATGAAAGCCTTCGATTATTTCTTGCAGTTGCTTTGAACGGTCTACCATATAGGTAAGATACTTATGTATATTTGCTTTTTTGTCAAGAAGTATGCCGATAGGTGGGGCGTACGTCGATGAGATATGTGGCCGATAAGGGAAGGGAATTATTCTCCGACCGGAAATGAGTATGAGGAAATAATAGTTTGTGGCATTTCTTTTTCGGTCCCGTAGACAATCATGATTTCCTGATGTTCAGCAAGAACGATAGTGCGAGGGTCTCCGGATACGCGAGAACCGTTTACATATACGCCGAGTGTACTGGTTGCGTTGGTCGTGTATCCCCCAAGCGCATCTTTGGTGAAGCGAACACCCCAAATATCGAAGAATTGTCCGAGGGTAAAGTCCTGTACCGTCGGGGATTCAACGTGTATGACGCCACTTCCGTCATGCGTATGGATAGGAGAAATAAAATCTGCCTGTTGATTTATGCCAATATCAGCGGGAACCGGGTTAGCGTATCCGTTTATCACCATGTCGAGATGCTGATGGATATGAAGCGCACTTCCTTCGGCGTGAAGCGCGGGAAGTCCGATATCCTTTAGGCGAGCTTCCAAGTTTGTGATCTCAGGACTCCAGGGCGCAGTACCTGTTTGAATACCCGGCAAGTCATTAGGATTTGTAACCAGGATGGGAAGCGAAGTAGGGAACAATCGATTCCAAGACAGAAGAAGAACTACAAGAACAATAATTCCCCCGATAATAAATTTATTTTTCATTGGGTAAGTATAGTAAATATAGTGTGAACGAGCCAGTGAGGCGTCGTTGGTTACTGTGCGGTACCATATGCTATATCGTATGTCGCGAATGTCCCCCGCACTGCTTGTTAAACAACTTACTGCATTACTCGCTCTTGCCGCAGTCTTTGTCATAGCTTCTCTGGTAGCGGAACACTACCGTAGCGTGCTTATCGGTTTTGTTGGAACGAATGGCGTATTTGGTATGAGTGCGTACATCTTCCTCACGGCGCTTTTTGTCATATTCGTCATACCGCTGGATATCGCGCTCTTGATTCCGCTCGGTACGATTATATGGGGTCCTCTTCTGACGGCGCTCATGAGTATTACGGGATGGACTTTAGGTGCGGCGCTCGCTTTCGGGATTGCCCGTCGTTTTGGTGCGCCTTTGGTCGGGCGATTGATTGGGTTTTCTCGTGTCCGTACTATTGAGAACCGTATCCCTAAGAAGAATCTTTTTCTCATGGTCATCTTTTTGCGCATGCTCGTATCGGTCGATATTTTGAGCTATGCACTCGGACTTTTTAGTACGATGTCGTGGGGTTCATATATCATCGCTACCACTATCGGTGTCGCGCCGTTTGGATTTTATTTCGCTTACACGGGGACGTTGCCGATCGTGTATCGTTTTGTCGCTATTGCACTCGCTTTTTTTCTTGCAACCTTCGCTATTGTCCGCTACGGCATAGAACGAGAACCGTAGTTTTCTTAGGAGTAGCGGTCTCGCAGGTACGTTATAATATCGTCTGATTCATACATAGTAACGTCGTAGTCACTATCGACCAGGAAGGGTACTTGGCGTTTCCCTCCAAGAGTAACCAATTCAGTCGCAACTGCCTCGTCGCCGATATTTTTAATCTCATCAAATGAGATGCCGATTTCTTCACTTGCGGCACGTACTTTCTCGCAAAACGGGCAACCAGTTTTTACATATAAGGTAAGCATATCTACCAGAGTACCATACCGTGTTTGCTATACTTCCTGGATGCGACGATACGTGTACGGCGGCCTTCTCACGCTCGGTGTGGCACTCGGTACTTTCTGGTTTTCGTATTATTTTCTGTCGCCCGCACCTCCTTCTGAAGTTAGAGGAGAGTTTGGAGGGGTGTCCTTAAGAATTGAGTATGCGACGACACCCGCAGAACGCGAACTCGGGTTAGGGGGGCGCACAAGCATTCCAAACAATTATGGAATGCTTTTCATTTTCCCCAACGATGCCCGGTATGGATTTTGGATGAAGGATACACTCGTCCCACTCGACATGTTCTGGTTAGACGATAAAGGACAGGTTGTTTCTATTTCTCAAAACGTCCAGCCATCGTCATTTCCAAATGTCTTTTATCCACTAGCCCCCGCTCGATATGTCCTTGAGACTGCTGCTGGTTTTTCTGCGGACCACCATATCGCAACCGGTACCCCCCTTCTGTTGAAAAATATTCCAAGCGTTTCAAAATAACACTGTCCACACGTGGCATCCTCGCGAAAGGAGCGTACACTTAGTCCTAAGATAGAGTAATAAAAATTATTAGCACTACCATCATCATCTCGTCTATGCCAAAAGTCGCAAAAATTCCCACTCGAGTTAAGGCAGTCGTACCTCAGACGGCCAAGGTGGTGAAGACGCCCGCATCGAAGGAAACTAATCGGTATCAAGAAGTGATTCCTCAGATCGAAAAGCGCGATGGACGATTGGTTCCCTTTGATTTTGATAAAATTGTTTCTGCAGTATGGAAGGCAATGGCGGCTTCTGATGAAGGAACGCAAGATGACGCAATATTAGTTGCCCATCAGGTGGCTGGAGAACTTGCTCGATTCGCAAAGAAATATAAAAACTTCCTTCCCACCGTTGAGGGTATGCAAAATTCAGTTGAAAAGTATCTCATTTTAAATGATTACGTAAAAACGGCGAAAGCATACATTTTGTATCGCGATAAACGAGAGCAACTGCGTGCCTCACGCATCGAGGTTCCTGAACATGTACGAAAATTGGCACTTGAGAGTAAAAAATATTTTGAGGGCAATGTGCTCGGTGAATTTGTGTACCTACGAACGTATGCAAAATGGATTCCAGAAGAAAAACGACGTGAGACCTGGATTGAAACTGTCGACCGATATATTAATTTTATGAAAGAAAATCTCGGGAAAAAACTTACCGAGAAAGAGTATGGCGAAGTGCGCACCGCGATTTTGAAACAGGAGATTATGCCTTCAATGCGCCTCATGCAGTTCTCGGGCGAAGCCGCGCGCCGTTGTAATACCTGTGCTTACAACTGTACTTTTACGGCACCGACCAAACTTACGGATTTTGCCGAGATCATGTACCTCTCGATGCAGGGATGCGGTGTCGGATTTGCCGTTGAGAGTCAGAATGTTGAAAAGTTTCCGCAAATCATGAAGCAAGTGTCGGGGAAGAAATTGCCGGCACATATCGTGGCTGACTCGAAAGAGGGATGGTGCGACGCGCTCACGCTCGGTGTCACCACCTGGTACGCCGGAAAGGATATTGATTTTGATTATTCGCAGGTACGTCCTGCAGGTGCTCGCCTCAAGACGATGGGTGGCAAAGCCTCCGGCCCGGAGCCGTTACGCTCGCTTCTCGCTTTTGCACGTGAGCGCATCCTGGGACGACAAGGCCGTCGTTTGCGAGCGATTGATGTGCACGACATTATCTGCAAGGTGGGTGAGTGCGTCGTCTCCGGTGGTGTTCGTCGCACGGCGATGATCTCGCTTTCCGATCTTGATGACAGTGATATGCGTGATGCAAAGAAAGGGCAGTTCTACATGACTGATCCGCACCGCGCCGTTGCAAATAATTCGGCCGTATATGAAGAGCAACCGACGAATACGGAACTCATGGATGAGTGGGTTGCACTTATGAAGAGCGGGAGCGGTGAGCGAGGCATTTTCAATCGAGGCGCTCTTGCCGAGACGATGCCTAAACGCCGCGTTGATTATTTTAAGAAAATCGGTTTTATCGGAGAAGACGGTGTCACTCGTGGACCAGTCGGTACCAACCCTTGCGCGGAGATTATTCTGCAATCGAAACAGTTCTGTAATCTTTCGGAGGTTATTGCACGTTCGACGGATACGGAGGCTTCGCTTTTACGTAAGGCGCGTCTCGCATCGATTATCGGTACCTATCAATCGACACTCACCAAGTTCAATTATATTTCTCAAGATTGGACTGACCACAATAAGGCAGAGCGCCTGCTCGGAGTATCAATAACCGGACAGTGGGATAGTCCGGTCGTGCGCCAGCCCGAAGTGATGCGTAAGGTTCGCGATATGGCAGTGAAAACCAATGTGACGTACGCAAAACGTTTTGGCGTCGAACGTTCGATGTCAGTCACTGCGGTGAAGCCATCCGGCACGGTCTCACAGACATTTAATTGTGCGTCGGGTATTCATCCGCGCCATGCGCCCTACTATATTCGCCGTGTTCGCATTAGTGCGACCGATTCACTTTTCAAGATGATGCGCGATCAGGGTGTCCCGTACTATCCGGAAGTGGGGCAGTCAATGGAAGAGGCGAATACCTACGTGCTTGAATTCCCGGTTAAGGCACCGGATCATTCAAAAGAAGCGCGATTTAAGGATGATTTGACTGCGCTGGATCAACTTGAGTACTGGAAGCGCGTGAAGCTCAATTACACTGAACATAATCCTTCGGCAACAATCTCAGTCGGTGAAGATGAGTGGATTAGTGTTGTTGACTGGGTCCAAAAGAACTGGAAGATCATCGGCGGTCTCTCATTCCTTCCTCGCAGTAATCATGTGTACCGTCTTGCGCCGTATGAGACGATTACAAAAGAAGAATATGATGCTCGAATGGCTCGCTTCCCTGGAATTGATTATTCAAAACTCCCGGTCTACGAACTTCAAGATGAATCCGACATGAAGAGAGAATTAGCGTGTGCCGGCGGTACGTGTGAAATAGTGTAATACCCGGAAC
>DATKTB010000035.1:0-14615 GCA_035531355.1 Minisyncoccota bacterium
TGGGCGAGCGTGTCCGTGAAGGAAACGATTTGTACCATGAAATGGCAGATTCGGGCGTGCTTGAGAAGACCGCACTCGTTTTCGGACAGATGAACGAGGTGCCGGGTGCACGCGCCCGTGTGGCACTTTCGGGTCTGACGCAAGCTGAATATTTCCGTGATGAAGGTGGGAAAGACGTCCTCTTCTTCATGGATAACGTATTCCGTTTTATTCAAGCGGGTTCCGAGGTGTCATCACTTTTAGGACGAGTGCCGAGCGCCGTTGGGTATCAGCCGACTCTTGCCGAGGAAATGGGAAAACTTCAGGAGCGTATTACGTCGACAACAAAGGGGTCAATTACTTCCGTGCAGGCTGTGTACGTGCCTGCTGACGACCTCACCGATCCCGCACCAGCAACAACCTTTGCGCATCTCGACGGAACAGTTGTTCTTTCGCGCGCGCTTGCGTCGCTTGGTATTTATCCGGCTATTGATCCTCTCGAATCATCTTCTGTAGCGCTGACTCCTGACGTGGTGGGAGATGAACACTACCGTGTTGCAAGTAAAGTCAAACAAGTACTGCAACGATACAAGTCGCTTCAAGATATTATTGCCATTCTCGGCATTGAAGAACTTTCTGAAGATGATAAACAGAGCGTGTATCGCGCGCGCAAACTTCAGAAATTTCTCTCGCAACCCTTCTTCGTCGGTGAACCATTTACCGGAATCACGGGACAGTATGTCTCACGTGAGGAGACGGTGCGTGGGTTTAAAGAGATTGTAGAAGGAAAACATGACGATAAGCCAGAACAAGCTTTCTATATGAAAGGAAGTATTGATCAGGTCGGTTAAATTACTCGTATGGCAAAGACTTTCCATCTCACTATTGCAAAAATTGGAGAAAATCTCTTTGATGGAGAGGTGCTCTCGGCATCTATTCCCGGCAGTGAAGGGGTATTTGAAATACTCGCTCTGCATGAAGCATTGATTTCTGAATTGCGGCCGGGATCCATACGGGTTACCCCTGCTGATACTCAGGTACAACATTTTGCGGTCACCGAAGGTGGTATTGCTGAAGTGTCGCATAATCAAGCAACTATTCTCCTATAGGCTTCTGCACCGAGAACACGGTGGTATACTACGAGTATGACATTCGAAGGTAATGGTGCCGAGCTTGGCGGAGTAGTTCCACCTCGCCGCAAAGTGCCGCATTATCACGGTGATGAAGTGCGAATACTTTTCTTCGTCATTGCATTGGTTTTGGTGGTTGCACAATCGACGGGTGCCGCTCTTCCGTTCTCGACGCTCGGTGCGGTACTGGTCGCAATTTTGCTTGTGGTCGCCGCCGGTATTACCAATCCGGCTCAAGTATGGATTCATTGGTTCAATGCGTTTCTTGCCATCGCCGGGACCCTTATTTTTGGCACCGCGGCGATAGACCACTACCGCGCGGGATTGAGTATTTTCGATTTTTCCTTTGTGTATATTGAAGCGACCGCACTTCTTTCTCTGGTCGCTCTCTACTTCACCACCCGTACCATTCGAGGTCTGGTACAACGATTTAAGCTCTAATAATTTTTTATCACTATGTCTATCCAAGGATTTTTACTTAATCAGTATGCAAAATGGAAATTAAAAGATGTCCCTGAAGCGCAACGCGAACAAATGACCGCGCTTATCTCGAAAGATCCCGAGCTTATGAAGAAAATTGGCGAAGAAATTGAACGGCGAAAGAAGGGAGGCGAGAGTGAGATGAAAGCGGCAATGGAGGTAATGAAAAAATATCGCACCGAACTTGCGGCACTCATGCAGAAATAAAATGATGTCCACACTCATTGTGTTTATTGTATTTTGTCAAGCGCTTGGTGCTCTTATCGGCGCTTCTGCAACAGTCTGGGGTGAGATTTCCTATATCCGTGCCCTCAACGATGGCACCATAACCCATGCCGAGCGCGCGCACTTGCGGATTATCGCGCACGGACTTCGCTTCGGCATGACGCTCCTTCTTGTCGCTTCTTTTGCACTCGTCATCAGTGCGTACCTGTCACGCTCGGTCGTTCAGCCAGCACTCACGACTAGTTATTGGGCTCTTATGTTGCTTGCATTCTTAATTATTTACGTCTCCTGGGCACTGTCGCGCCAACGCATTTCTTTTGCACTCGGTTCGGCACTTGCTTTCACTGCATGGTGGTTTCTTGCGTACCTCACGTTTGGATGGATGCCGGCACTGACTTTTACGGCAATCAGTGCATTTTTTATCATCGCGGCCGGTATATTCTATTTCATACTTACCTATGCACGCATGCTTGCAGGAGGAGGGAAGTAAGAACCCCTTTCTTTTTTACGGAACACACGGTAGTTTGAGACTATGATTACTATAGGAATCGTCGGATTGCCAAACGTGGGGAAATCCACACTTTTCAATGCACTCACGAAAGCATCCGTACCAGCCGAAAATTATCCTTTTTGCACCATCGATCCTTCGGTCGGCGTGGTTGGTGTTCCGGATGCTCGCCTGGCGGCACTCGAAACATTTTCGAAAAGTGAAAAAGTTGTTCCCGCGGCTATTGAGTTTGTCGATATTGCCGGTTTGGTGAAAGGTGCCGCTACCGGTGAAGGATTGGGGAATCAATTCCTTGCAAACATTCGCGAGACCGATGCAATTCTGCACGTAGTCCGCTTTTTTGACGATTCAGAAATACACCATGTTGAAGGTGATATTGAACCGTATAAAGATATTGAGATTATTAATCTCGAACTCGCACTGGCTGATGCAGAACAGGTGCGGCGACGTCGCGATAAATTAGTGCGGGATATTACGATAGGGTCGAAAGAAGCGATTCGTGAAGACGGGGTGCTTGCAAAACTTATGCAGGGATTTGCCGCGGGGAAACTTGCGTCACACGTTGCATTAACTTCTGAAGAACAGAAATTAATCAAGAGTCTTAATCTGCTTACGATGAAGCCCATGCTGTATGCCCTCAACAAAAAGAGCGGCGGTCACAATATTGATGAACTGGCTGATGGGCGCGCGAGCCGAGCCTATGAGCTTATTGAAGCGTTGGGCGGGCGCTGGGTATTTGTTGATGCCGCCACCGAACACGAACTGAATGACGTTGCTGATACGGATCGAGAGAATTTTCGCCAAGAACTCGGCGTTCCCGAGGACGGACTCGCTGATCTTATTCGAGCCGCCTATACGACGCTCGGCCTCATTTCTTTTTTTACCACCGGCTCTGACGAAACACGTGCGTGGACTATTCCTCGTGACAGCACCGCACCGAGCGCCGGGGCGGCCATCCATAATGATTTTCTTACGAAATTTATTCGAGCGGAAGTTATTGATTGGCAAAAACTTCTCGAAATCGGCTCCTATGCCGCCGCACGTGAAAAAGGCCTTGTCCGTGTTGAGGGCAAAGAGTACGTTGTCCAGGATGGTGATGTCATAGTCTTTCTGCACGGATAGTACGAAATATTCGTGGTATCATATGTGTCTATGGAACCTCGACCACTTACTTCGCATCCAAAATTCGTTCGTTGGGCGCTCATGCTCGGCATCATGGTTATTTTGAATGTTTTCTTCTCTGCCGTACTTGCACTCGCATACCCCGCACCGACCTACGAAGATTTCTGTCCCACGCAACCAGCAAAAACACTTCCGAATGCGGCAACGTGTGACGCGCAGGGCGGCGTGTGGACTGAATATCCGTCTGCGCCGACTGGTCAAGTGAATCCAGCTACGGGCGATGGAAGTCTCCCTGGCTATTGCGATATGACTGCAAAGTGCCAGGTACCGTATCAGGCCGCACAAGATCAGCACGCGCTCTACGCCTTCATTATTTTGACGAGTTTCGGCATTATTGCACTGGTTGCCGGTCTTATTCCACTGGGCTCTTCAATTGTTTCATCCGGACTTTCATACGGGGGAGTGCTCGCGCTTCTTATCGCATCGGCACAGTATTGGGGAACGGCTGGAAATTGGATTCGTTTATTAATTACTACAATGGGCCTTGTCGCATTACTCTATATCGGTTGGCGCCGATTCCGTGATTAAGGAGTGTGGTGAGTATGGGATACAACCACCAAGATATAGAGAAAAAAGCTCGCGAAAAGTGGGAGAAAGGTGATATATATCAAACAAATCTTTCAGACGATTTGAAAGAACCGTACTATCTGCTTGCCGAGTTTCCCTATCCTTCAGGAGATCTCCATATCGGCCATTGGTATGCATTCGCGGTGACGGATATATATGCTCGTCTCCTCCGTTTACGGGGGAAGAATGTCCTATTCCCTATAGGATTTGATGCATTTGGATTACCTGCTGAAAATGCGGCAATAAAACACGGGGTCAATCCTGCGGAGTGGACGTATAAAAATATCGAGCGTATGCGTACGCAACTCATTTCGATGGGCGCTTCTTTTGATTGGTCGAAAGAAGTACTGACCTGCGATCCCACGTACTACCAATGGACGCAGTGGCTCTTTACAAAACTCTTTGAACAAAATCTTGCTGACCGTCGCGAGGCAACCGTAAAATGGTGTCCGAAAGATCAAACGGTGCTTGCTAATGAGCAGGTGCACGATGGGCATTGTGAACGATGTGGTACGGTCATAGAGGAAAAACGTCTCACGCAATGGTTTTTTAAGATTACCGAGTATGCAGAACGTCTGCTTTCTGGACTGGAGACCCTTCCGTGGCGCGAGGAAATAAAAGAAGCGCAACGCTCGTGGATTGGGAAGAGTGAAGGAGCATCGATTGATTTTCCGCTCAGCGATAGAAATGAGCGTGTACGCATATTTACAACGCGACCGGACACGATATTTGGCGCGACCTATCTCGTTCTTGCTCCTGAACACCCCCTGGTAACAGACCTTCTTAACGCCATTTCCAATACGCAAACAGTTGTTCAATATATTACTGCCACCACTCAAAAAACTGAGCGCGAGCGAAGTGAGAATAAAGAAAAGACGGGAGTCCTCCTCGAAGGTATTTCGGTTATCAATCCGGCAACTCAAGAAAAAATCCCGGTCTACGTTGCTGATTACGTGCTCGCATCTTATGGCACCGGTGCGGTCATGGCCGTCCCTGCTCACGACGAACGCGATTTTGCATTTGCCGAAAAAATGAACCTTCCGGTGACGCCGGTTATTGAGAGTACCAACTATCCTTTTACCGGCGATGGCATACTTATCAATTCAGGCACCTTTACGGGCCATAGAAGCGATGAGGCACGAGACGCTATTGGTGCGTACGTCGGTAGTGAAAAGACAACACAGTATCGCCTTCGTGATTGGTTAGTTTCTCGGCAACGGTACTGGGGTTGTCCCATACCGATTGTCTATGATCCTGAAGGGAAGCCACACGCCATTCCTTCGGAGCATTTACCGTGGCTTTTACCGACCGATGTTGATTTCGCCCCGACCGGTCAAGCACCGCTCGCATCGTCACCGGAATTAAAAGAGCGAGTTACGCGGCTATTTGGTGAGGGATGGACACCCGAATACGATACGCTCGATACATTTGTGGACTCTTCCTGGTATTTCCTCCGGTATCTCGATTCGAAAGATACTCATAATTTTTCAGATACGGCGTTGATGAAGAAGTGGTTGCCGATTAATCGGTATTCGGGAGGAAGTGAACACACAACCATGCATCTTCTGTACGCGCGATTTTTCATGAAAGCACTTTATGATTTAGCACTGGTGCCCGTAGACGAACCTTTTACCGAACGTTTCAATCGCGGTCTCATTATGGGGACTGACGGGATGAAAATGAGCAAATCAAAAGGAAACGTGGTCAATCCGGATGAATTTGTTGCTCGGTATGGCGCTGATGCGGTACGAGTCTATCTTGCTTTTATTGGTCCCTATAATGAGCCAGGGAATTATCCTTGGAATCTTGACGGGGTTGCCTCCATGAGAAAATTTCTTGAGCGTGTTGCGCGGCTTATTGAGCGTATCGACGACTCAACTGAAGTATCTGGAAAAATGGAACGAGCCCTTGCACAGGCGAGTGCGAAAGTCTCAACAGACGGAGATCGTTTTAAATTTAATACCGGCATCGCCACACTCATGATTCTCGTAAACGAATTTGAAACTACCTCCTCACTTCCTAAAAATGCGTTTGCACAACTTCTTATCATGCTCGCTCCTTTTGCACCGCACCTTACCGAACATCTTTGGGAAGAGATGGGAGGAGTGGGAAGTGTGCATCTCCAATCTTGGCCGGAGTATGCACTTACACCGCCTTCTGAAGTGGCAGTGGTGGTGCAAATACAGGGGAAACGTCGCGGGTCAATTATGCTCTCTCCAGACGCTTCCGAAGAAGAGGCGCTCGAAGCGATTCGCACGCTTCCTGCCATTCGCACGCTTCTTGAAGAGGCGAAATCGAGGAGGGTGGTATATATACCGGGGAAAATTATAAACGTGGTTCTCTAGTACCCGTATAAGTTGACTTATTAAAAAGCATTTGTTATAAATTATACCACATGAATACCTCGAAAAAGTTGGCAAAGGGAGCTGTCGGTAAAGTGGCTACTCCAGCCTCGTTCTCTTTTGATACGGTGGTGTTGGTACGAAAACTCCTTGCGGCGGCTCCGGAACGTGCCCGTGAAGTTCTTACGCGACGTTTCGGGTTAGGAACAAGTTCTGTACGCGAAACGCTCGAAGCAATCGGAAATCGTTCAAATATTACGCGAGAGCGTGTTCGTCAGATTGAAGCCGCAGGTCTTGATGCTATCCGTACGAATAAGGTCTTTAAAGAGGCACGAGCCTCATTTGAAGAACTGGTCGCCCATATCGAATCACTCGGTGTTATCGTACCAGAAGAAGAACTTCTCTATGCGTTAGGGAAAGACGAAAAAACACGCAACCGTTTTCGGTTCCTTCTTATGCTCGACTCCTCTTTTTTTCGCGAACGGGAAACGAATGATTTCTTCTCTCGGTGGCATGTTGATACGGTGACCGCAAAAAAAATCCACGAGGCGCTTTCCAGGCTTTATACGCTACTCCCCGACAATGAAGTTCTTTCTGAAGGAGATCTCCTCGATCGATTTCTCGATGAATTAAAAAATGTTAATGATGCGTATAAAAATGAAGAGATCTTGAAGCGATGGCTCTCTCTCTCCAAACATATTGGCAAAAATCCGCTCGCTGAGTGGGGTCGCACAACAACGCCAGCTATCCGTATCAAGGGTATCCGCGATTACGCCTATCTAGCGATTAAACGTCATGGTGAACCCATGCACTTTTCAGAGGTTGCGAAAGCTATCGGAACACTTTTTAGTAAAAAAGCGCACATTGCGACAACGCACAATGAGCTCATTAAGGATCCTCGCTTCGTGCTTGTTGGTCGCGGACTTTATGCGCTTACCGAGTGGGGATATAAGCCGGGAGTTGTACGAGATGTTATTCGCGAAATCCTCGAAGAGAAAGGTCCCTTGAAGAAAGAAGCGATTATCAAACAGGTGCGAGAAATTCGTTTTGTGAAAGATAATACGATTTTGGTAAACCTAAATGATTCACGTTATTTCAAACGAATGAAGGACGGGCGCTATACGACGGCATAAGTCGGTTTGCTTCTACACACAGCTTCGGCGTCCCTGTAGGGCGACGCTATTTTTATTGGTATACTTCCTGCATCCATGCTCCCATTCCTCGAAGCGATTGAAAATCGGGTGAAAGCTCTCCAGAGCAAATCTGGTTTTCGCACGTCACCACGACCTATCTTCATCTTGGGATTCACCCTACTCTTTCTCTCATTCGTGATGATGCCGCAGGTAGTCGTGTCGGCGCTCTCACTGGCACTTTTTCTTGCTCCGGTATGGTTACCGCTTATGCTTCTAGGAGGTGCGTGGATGCTGTGGCTTATTTTAAAGCGTTCGGAATTTATTGCCTCGCAAAAATATATTCTGCTTGAAATTAAACCTCCCCGCATGCTAGTGAAAACACCGCTCGCTATGGAAGCGGTGCTTGCGGGCATGCATTTGTCTCCGGGCGAGGGTAATTGGTACCGAAAATACATCGTTGGAGCCGTCCGGCCGTGGTGGTCGCTTGAAATAGCTTCGTTTGAAGGTCAGGTACATTTTTTTATATGGACACGTGTCGGTTTCCGGCGAATCATTGAAACACAGATATATGCGCAGTATCCGGGTGTCCAAATAGTGGAAACGGATGACTACACACGGCTTCTTTCTGCGAAACCTGAAGAGTGGGCAATCTGGGGATGTGATTTTACCCATACAGAAAAAGATCCGCTCCCAATCAAGACGTATGTTGAGTACGGGCTTGATAAGGTTCAGAAAGAACCTGAGCAAGTTGACCCGCTCGCAAACCTGATTGAATTTATGGGTTCAATGAAAAAAGGCGAGAATCTTTGGTTACAGTTAGTTATTCGAGTCCACAAAGGCGAAAAATATAACAAGCTTAACAAAAGCGGAAAAACCTATACCTGGAAGGATGAGGCGCGCGAACTCATCGATGAAATCCGTAAGAAGACTCGAGATGTGTACGTTGATCCTGCCACGGGAGAAGAGCGTCCGGGATTCCCGAATCCGACAAAGGGCCAGATGGAGAAAATTGCCGGCATTGAGCGCAATGTTTCAAAGCTTAGTTTTGATGTCGGCGCACGCGGTATTTACATAGCAGAACAAAGTTCCTTTGACCCGATTGTTATTGCAGGATTAACAGGGATCTATAAACAATTTTCCTCTGAAGACGGGTGGAATGGCTTTAAACCAAGCGGGTGGATGACCGCATTTGATGATTATCCCTGGGAAGTAGGAGTAAATAAACTCAAAAATAATTTCCGTCGCTGGTTGATCGAAGCGTATCGTCGCCGCCAATTTTTTTATGATCCGTTCCCCTCACAAACGATGGTCATGAGTACGGAAGAACTTGCAACGATTTATCATATTCCTTCGCAATCAATCGGAACGCCAAGTCTCGAACGCATCCAATCAGCAACGGGTGAAGCACCTTCCAATCTTCCGATCTAGCATTCATGAATTTTTTTAAGCAACGTAATCCGTGGGTGCTCGTACTGGTATTTTTGGGCATAGGAGCCGCCGGCTCCTATGCACTTCTCGCGGCGCCAAATAATTTCTCTTCGGGGACTATCGTCCGTATTCAATATGGAACGTCGGTGCCGGAGATAGCAAAAGAGCTTGCCGATGCGCACGTCATTGCGCACCCGACACTATTCCGTCTGTTTCTTCGGCTTGCCGGGACGAGTAACGATATACAAACCGGCGTTTATAAATTCAAAAACCCACCGAACCTATTTCAGGTTGTATTCCGCCTTGCTACCGGTGATTTTGGACTACCGGCAGTGCGCCTCACTTTCATTGAGGGAGCGACTGTGCGTGAAGATGCGCTTCAAATTGCGCAAGCATTGCCAGATATATCTGCAAAAAATTTCCTAACGCTAGCGGCAGGGCAAGAGGGATATCTTTTCCCTGATACTTATTTTTTCCAATCGAGTGCGGATGTTCCATCGATTATTGCCCTCATGCGTTCAAATTTTGATGCAAAAATAGCATTACTTACTCCGGACATTGCTACATCAAAACATTCGCTTTCAGATATTGTCATCATGGCGTCACTCATTGAAAAAGAAGCGCGTACCAGTGCCGATAGGCGAATGGTGAGCGGTATTTTATGGAATCGTATTGCCCGTTCTATGCCGCTCCAAGTTGATGCAGTCTTTGGGTATATTTATAATCGAGAAACCTATGCACCTTCATTTACCGATCTGAAAGTTGATTCACCCTATAACACCTATCTCCATATCGGACTCCCTCCTGGACCGATAGATAATCCGGGATTAGATTCTCTGGAGGCGGCCGTACACCCTACACCCACACACTATCTCTATTACCTTACCGATAAGAATGGAGATATGCATTACGCAACAACGTACGCTGAACATCAAGCAAATCTTCGAACCTATCTCAGGTAGACTACAATGAGCGTATGACCCTCACTGGAAATCGTACAAATACAGATTCCTTATCGAAAGAGAGGTCTGATTTCTTGCGCCCGTATGCCGGAAGAAAGGTTCAAGGAAAAAATATTTTTGTTGGACTTTCAGGAGGAGTTGATTCTGCAGTATCGGCGGCACTTTTACAGCGCGACGGTGCCCGGGTTACCGGAGTATTTATCAAGGGGTGGTATCCGCCCGGAATGCCGTGTACCTGGGCGTCTGATCGACGTGATGCAATGCGTGTTGCCGCACGATTACATATACCTTTTTATACGCTCGATGCCAGTACGGCATACAAAGAAAGTGTCATTGACTACCTTCTCGAAGAGTATCGAGCTGGTCGGACGCCCAACCCCGATATTATGTGCAATAAAGAAGTAAAATTTGGCGTTTTCTATCGCTTTGCAAAAGAAGCCGGAGCCGATGCTATTGCGACGGGACATTATATCCATGGTGAAAAAGATCAGCGATACTTTCTCTGGGCGGTGCCAAAATCTATTCTTCAAGAAACGTATTTTCCGGTCGGGTATCAAAAGAAAAACGAGGTGCGCACGCTTGCAAGACATTTTCAACTACCGGTAGCTGAGAAAAGAGACAGCCAGGGAGTATGTTTTCTTGGAGCGGTTTCCGTTGAAGAATTTCTTAAGAGCGAATTTGGTGAATCACCGGGAGTAGCGCGCGATGAAACAAGTCAAGTCATTGGAACCCATAACGGCGTACTTCTTCATACGCTCGGTGAACGCATCTCTCTTGCGGAATCCTCACTCCCCGGCCCATGGTTTGTTTTAGCAAAAGAGGTGCAGAAAAATGAACTCATCGTCGGGAAAACTCGTATCCCTACCATACAGAAGCAGTACGAAATACCGTACATAGATGCGAACTGGTTTGGTGAACCCTCACAAACGACCGAGGCACAATATCGATACCGAGGTCCTCGGGTGCCCGGGAAAGTATCTGATGCCACATTCCTAAGTACGGAACCACTTTCAGAAATTCCTACACCGGGGCAATCAATCGTTTTCTATCAGGGTGACGAGGTTACGGGCGGTGGTATCATTACCATATGAGATATACGCGCCTGTGGGTTGTTGCCGCTATTATTGCCAGCATTATCTTAGTTAGTTTCGTCTTTTCAGTGCCACACACCAAGGAAGTCGCTATTGCACCAATTTCACCGCCGGCAACAACCATACCAACTGTCATCGTGCATGACACCTATAGAAAAGGCACCCATACCATTACCGGCTCAGTTCTTGCACCGAATCCGTGTACGATACTCTCCGTCACCGCGGTGCCTATTCAGGGAGCAAGCGCGTCCAGTACTGCAACAGGAATACTCGTAGAAGTTTCCTTACCAACCGATGTTGGCGTATGTCTCCAAGAACCACTTACAATGAACTTCTCAACGACTATTAATGCTCCCGCATCTCTACCGATTACAGCGACCGTGAACGGAGTCACTGCAACAACCACGCTTCTATGAGTCAACTTCCCATCATTATAAAAGCAGATGGCGCAACTGAAGTTTTTAATCCAATACGTCTGACTGCTTCACTTGAGCGAGTTGGTGCGGGCACCCATACTGCGCGGCATATTGTGCAAACAATCACAGACAGTATTACTCCAGGCATGGCTTCAAAAGAGGTCTATGCGCGCGCGTTCGCACTTCTGCGAAAGGAATCTCGACCCTTAGCCGCGCGGTACGCGGTACGTCGCGCGCTCTTGGAGCTTGGCCCAACCGGGCATCCCTTTGAAGATTTTATCTCCCACCTCTACCGCGCGCTTGGCTGGCACGTTGAAACACGCAAAATGATGCGCGGCAAATGCGTCATGCATGAAGTTGATTTTTACGCCTCGCATCCGGAACAAAACACGTTTCTTGCGGCCGAATTGAAATATCACAATACGCCAAATTATAAAACCGATTTGAAAGTCGCCTTATACGTAAAGAGCCGTTTTGATGATATTTTCTCCTGCGATCCGAAAACTCGCTCTTGCCCCATTGATAAAGGTATTCTTGTTACCAACACAAAATTTACTTCTGAAGCTATCGCGTATGCAAACTGTGCGGGAGTAGAACTATTAGGATGGGGATACCCGGTCAATAATTCACTTTTTATGCAAATGGTGCGCACCAAAGTATATCCGATTACGGCTCTTACTCGATTTACGAGTGCTGAAAAACGACTTCTCATTGACCATCAGGTTATTGCTATTGACGAAATCATCCGCAATCGCCGCCTCCTTGACGTGCTCCATCTTTCTTCTGACCGCATCGGACAAATCCTTGCCGAAGCTGACGGCATCCTTTCGCTTCCCGATGCACCCTATGCTACTGTTTCCGTATGATGAAAAACTTCTCTCTAAGCTCTTTCATCGGAGGATTCATGCTCGGGATTCTGTTTTTTGCCGGATGGTCGTTAAACAATAATTTCCCGTTGCCATCCATGCTTCCCGCATTTGAATCTGATACGCCACTTCAAGTTCCCACGAAACTGACACCGGTAAGCGGTGCTGTTTCTGTGACCAATCAGCCAGCAGGTCCGCAGGTCACTATTGAATCGGTGACCGTGCCGCCTCCCGGCGTGTGGATTGCGGTACGAGAAGTGGTGGGAAATGATTTAGGAAACGTCCTGGGTGCCGTGCGCGTCACCGGTCCTCGCAGTTCCGTTTCTATTCCGCTTCTGCGGGCGACGCAACCCGGATCTTCCTACGCCATCGAACTCTATCGGGACGGCGGGAATGATGTATTTGATCTTTCAACCGACAGCGTATATGTCGACTTTACTACCGGTGCGCCAGTTATTGCGTACTTCACCACTCATTCCTAATATGGCGTTTGCGGGATACAAACTTAAATGGGAAAAGGGTCGCTTTGTACCGTCGTCAAAAGAACCTTATACCATTTCACGTTCGAAAATTGATCGATTTCTTGAATGTCCTCGCTGTTATTGGCTCGAAGCACGGTATGGTATTGGCCGTCCTGATACGCCCGCATTCACGCTCAATAATGCCGTCGACGAACTCTTCAAGCGCGAATTCGACGCTTATCGTGCGAAAGGGAAGGCACATCCGCTTATGGAGAAATACGGTATTGATGCGGTTCCGTATGCACATGCCCGTATGGAAGAGTGGCGTGATGCACTCAAACGCGGCATCACCTATGCCGACACTGAAAATAATCTGGTCGTACGCGGCGGCATTGATGATGTGTGGGTGAATTCTGCTGGTGAACTCCATATTGTCGATTACAAAGCGACTGCCGGGAAAAAAGAAGTGACGCTCGACGATGAATGGAAAATACAGTACAAACGTCAGGTTGAAATTTACCAATGGCTGTTCCGTCAGAACGGCTTCACCGTCTCACCTATCGCTTATTTTGTCTATGCAAATGGGCTGAATGATAAAGAAGGTTTCGACGGCAAACTTGAATTTGATATCACCATCTTACCGTATGAGGGAGATGATTCGTGGGTTTCCGGCGCGGTGAAAGACCTCAAGAAATGTCTCCTTTCTGATACTATCCCCGCATCTGGGGTACGCTGTGAATATTGTCCCTACCGTGAACATGCCGGAAAGAAATTGTTGACGCTTCACCAGGCGCATACTAAGAAGAAATAACGTTATGAAAAAGATCTCGTTTGCTGATCGTGTTCGAGATGCGGTTCGAAACATTCCGAAAGGAGAGATCCGGAGTTATGGCGAGGTCGCACGCGCCATCGGTCACCCCGGCGCCGCACGAGCCGTTGGCACCGTACTCAAACATAATTTTGACCCAAACGTTCCGTGTCATCGAGTCATTCGTGCGGATGGCACACCGGGTTTTTATAATCGAGGAGAGGAGCGAAAACGCGAACTGCTCAGAGAAGAGGGTGTTCCCATCATATGAATGTCACCATAGAACCGTCATGGCGACGCGTCCTCAGTGGGGAATTTGAGAAACCATACTTCGTTACCCTCGCCGCTTTTATAAAAAAAGAGTATCAAAATGGAACAATTTATCCTTCACCAAAAAATATCTTTCGAGCTTTTGAGGAGTGCCCGTTTGAAAAGGTAAAAGTCGTTCTGCTCGGACAAGATCCGTACCATGGCGTCCGTCAGGCAAACGGACTTGCGTTTGCGGTCCAGGAACAGGAAGCTATTCCTCCCTCCCTTCAAAATATTTTTAAGGAAATTGAAAGTGATCTCGGAACATCGCTTATCCATCGTTCGGGCGACCTCACCCGCTTTGCAAAACAAGGCGTACTGTTATTGAACGCAACCTTAACGGTTCGAGCCCATCTCCCGGGGTCGCACCAAGGACAAGGATGGGAACTTCTCACAGATGCCGCCATACGCGCCCTTTCAGAGGAGCGAGAGCATCTGGTTTTCATCCTCTGGGGTACCTATGCAAAAAGAAAAGGAGCCCATATCGACCGGAGCAAACACTTAGTCCTTGAAGCACCGCACCCCTCACCTTTTTCGGCGCACAACGGGTTCTTTGGTTCTCGGCCGTTTAGTCGTGCCAACGAATACCTCAAGAGTCACCAGCAAACGCCGATAGACTGGCTGTAGTTTTTACGTATACTAAACAATATGAATCATACTCCTCAAATAAAACGAGCCGTGCAATTTGCCGCGCGGAAACACCACAAACAAATGCGTATTTCAAGCAC
>DATKTB010000036.1:0-2621 GCA_035531355.1 Minisyncoccota bacterium
AGGTTGATATGGTGCTTGACCCCTATGGGGGTCGGGCCCGAATCGTGCGTCGCTTAACGTAATTAATTACAACTATCTACGATGAAAGTTCGTGCTTCAATTAGAGTTCAGCAATCAGGAGACCAGCTCGTTAAACGTGGCGGGCGCTTGTATCGTATTAATAAAAAGAACCCGCGCCGGAAGGCGCGTCAGGGATAATATTTTCGTATGCGTATTTCAGGTGTCACCATTCCCGATAAAAAACAACTTGCGTATTCACTACCACTCATATTTGGTATTGGGCCGACACGGGCAAAAGATATTCTAAAAGCAGCCGGAATTTCTGAAACTAAAAAAGGAGACGAACTTACTGCTGACGAAGAGCAGAAAATCCGTTCACTCGCCGAAACATACCTTATTGAAGGTGAGTTGCGCCGAGAGATCGGACAAAATATTAAACGACTTAAGGATATTCGCTCGCTTCGTGGAGAACGTCATACTCGCGGACTACCCGTACGTGGTCAGCGCACCAAGACAAACTCCCGCACGCGCCGCGGTAATGTCCGTAAGACGATGACCTCCGGTCGTCGTACCCTCGAAAAAACATAATCACCTATGGGAAAGAAACGAATCATCAAAAAAAGCGGTAAAGGTCTCGATCAGGGGCGGAAAGAACGCGCCCTCGGTAAGGCAACAAAACGCCATTTGGAAAAGGGTATTTTGCATATCGAAGCAACTTTCAATAACACGAAGGCTCTCATTACTGATGAGAGCGGGAACGCTATTGTTTCTTCATCTGCGGGAGCACTTGGTTTCTCAGGAGCCCGCAAATCAACACCGTATGCAGCAGCAAAGGTGGGGGAATTTCTTGGTGAGAAAGGTCTTATGATCGGCATTAAGGAAGCAACGGTCATCATACGCGGTGTCGGTGCCGGCCGTGAATCCGTATTGCGCGCATTTTCTGGAAAGGGTATTCAGATTCGTTCAATTAAGGATGCTACGCCAGTGCCTCACAACGGACCACGTCCACCGAAACCTCGTCGCATCTAATATTTTTTTAATATATGAAAACTGGACCACGATATAAAATAGCGAAGCGCCTCGGTGCAACTGTCTTCGAGAAGGCGCAAACTCAGAAGTTTGCTATCTCTGCTGAACGCTCTCTCAAGAACAAACGCCGGAGCCGTGGTCGCCAAAGCGAATACGGCAAACAAATGCTTGAGAAGCAGAAAGTTCGCATTACCTACGGATTGACTGAACGCCAATTCCGCAACTACGTGAACAAAGGACTTTCAATTCACAGCGCAAAACCTTCTGACCACCTTCACGAGCTTCTTGAACTTCGCCTTGATAATGTCGTCTGGCGTTTGGGACTTACCTCGACTCGTCGTGCGGCGCGCCAAATGGTCTCCCATGGTCACATTATGGTGGGAGAAAAGAAGAGCCGCGTTCCCTCGCACGCGCTATCAGTAGGTGATCGTATTAGCGTACGAGAGGGCTCGAAAGAGCATGGTTCTTTTGTTGGTTTCTCTGAACGTTTTGCTGAACGGAAACTCCCTTCATGGCTTGCCTGGAATCCAAAATCCATGGAAGGTACTGTTGTTGAGCGTCCCACCGTCGCTTCAGCAGACGTGGCAGGTGATCTTGTTATGGTGCTCTCGTTCTACACGAGATAATCAGGTATAGTATTTAAGTCATTTATTAATTGGTAATTACGATTGCGTTATGGAATACCACATCACACTTCCTAGTAAGCCTCGCATTGTCTCTGAAGAGGGGATGCTCGGCGTGTATGAAATTGATTCGCTCTATCCAGGATACGGACATACTTTGGGAAACAGTCTTCGCCGCATTATTCTTTCATCACTTCCGGGAGCAACTATTACCCAAGTAAAAATCGAGGGTGTCCCACACGAATTCGCCACTATCGATGGCGTTCGCGAGACGGTTATGGAGATTTTGCTCAACCTCAAGCGTATACACTTTGTTTTGCATGGCGATGAACCCCAGACAATCTCACTTATCGCGAAGAGTTCCGGTGAAGTGACGGCAAAAAACTTTAATCTTCCGAGCCAGGTTGAAATTAAGAATCCCGATCAACACATTGCTGATCTCTCGGGCAGTAAGGCTGTTCTCGAAATAGAAGCGACCATCGAACGGGGTCTCGGCTATGTCGCACGCGAAGTACTCACAAAAGATAAAGTCGATATCGGAACCATTGCACTTGATGCAACGTTTACTCCTATTCGCCGCGTGAACTACGAAGTAGAAAATATGCGTGTCGGCGATCGTACCGATTTTAATCGCGTACGCATCCTTATTGAGACAAACGGTACTATTTCACCACGTGAAGCACTTGAACAATCTATTGAGATGATGATCCATCAACTCAAGGCGATTATCGGTTTCCAGGAAACCGTCACGGCTCATGCTGAAGAATCAACTTCTTCGACGAAGGCGGAAAGTAGCATTGACGCGGCAAAAGTTAAAATTGCTGATCTCGAGCTCTCCGCACGCATTACGAGCGCGCTTGAGGATGCGGGAATTAAGAGCGCCGCAGGCCTTGCCCGAAAGTCAGCAAGTGCATTGTTGGAACTTGACGGGGTTGGCGAGAAAGCCATCGAGGAAATTTCGGGAGCGCT
>DATKTB010000037.1:0-9026 GCA_035531355.1 Minisyncoccota bacterium
GTGCGGCTACGACCGAAATTTTGGTTTGTACCCTAATGGATATGGGGAGTGTATTCATGGCCTTCTACAAAAGGAGTTTTTCCAATTGCCATAAGCCATTGCGGATGCCTACCGTCTTCACTTTTCCATCGTTTGAGAAAATCATCGTGGGAAAATGAGAGGCGCTTCCCGAACCAAGGATCCGATAAATACAATTTATTTTTACTTATTCGATGAACCAATGCATAGTGCCCCTCATTTATGAAAGGTTCCAAATAATGAATGATGACCGGGCGATTCATTTTTAAAACATATTCAATTTCGATAAGTGATGAGTTGTTATTGGCATACACATAAAAACCATGGTGGCGCGCGGACTCTATCATGCCCAAATGATGCGTGCCGACTTCTTTATTTGTATGCGCTTCAAAACGCAAATGTTTTTCTGAAAGTTCCACACCAAAAAAAGCAAATGCCATACGAAGTGACGTCGGTCCACAGGTGAAGTCGGTGTGCTGATAGAACTGCGGAATCTTCATATAGTACTAGTATACCTTTTTCGTCCTATTTCCTTCATCGAATACTCTGGTACCCGCCAGCAATTCCCTCTGACGAAAGCACTATTTGCCAGAGCTGTATCTCGCGCGAGCGAAAAGCGGCGGCGGAGGTGAGAAGATAGTATTTCCACATACGATAGAAACGGTCTCCATATTTCTCACGAAGCGGCGGCCAAGCAGTATCAAAATTTTTAAACCATGCCATAAGCGTCTGGTCATAGTTTGTGCCGAAGTTGTGCCAATCTTCCATCACAAAAAGGTTCTCAATCCCTTTCCCTATCTGAGCGATTGAGGGCACCATGCCATTTGGAAAAATATATTTGTTAATCCACGGGTCGCTCGTCGTGCGCGAAACATTGCCACCAATGGTGTGGAATAGGAAGAGTCCACCCGGCGCGAGACAGCGCTTCACCACTTCAAAATACGTTCGATAATTCTTTACACCGACATGCTCGAACATGCCCAGTGAGACGATGTGATCAAATGTCTCGTGGACATCACGATAGTCCTGTACGCGAATCTCGACTGGAAGTCCTTTGCACTGCTCACGCGCAAGGACTGCCTGCTCGTGCGAGACCGTAATACCGACGACCGAGGCGCCGTATTTCTCTGCGGCGTACTTAGCAAAACTCCCCCACCCGCACCCAATATCAAGAATGTGATCTCCTTTCTGAAGACCAATCTTTCGACACACTAAATCAAGCTTTGCTTCTTGTGCTTCGTCGAGCGTTGTCGCGTTTTTCCAATAGCCGCAGGTATAGACCATGCGCGTATCCAGCATGGCCGTATAGAGATCGTTCCCCAGATCATAGTGTGCCTCTCCGACCTTAAACGCACGTGAATTTGACTGAAGATTTATAAAAAAAGCTTTGAGAATGGCGATGGCGGACGAAAAATTTATCTCAATTGATGTATCTAAATGAGCGCGAAATATTTTATCGAGAAATACATCAATCTGAGGAACATCCCACCAGCCATCCATGTACGCCTCACCCAAACCTAAACTCCCCTTGCGAATGACTCTATTAAAAAGCCGTTCGTCGTGCACGATTATGTCTTGCGGACGCGTTCCGTTGATGAGTATATCGGCCTTCTTGAGTAACTTTTCAAAAAAGGTATGTGCTGAAGCCATACCTACTAACTATACCTCTTTTAAATAGGGGTCGAGACGTTATCGACGGGCTTTTGAACGATCATTCTCGGTGAGATACTGCCTGCCCCGTTAGAAATCTGATTTCTAACGGGGCTTGCGCAGACTAACGTCGCGCCTTCGCTCTATCGTTTTCAGTCAAATACTGTTTACGCAATCTTACACTCAAAGGCGTAATCTCCAGGTATTCATTTTCGGTCATGACCTCCATGCCGCGCTCAATAGTAAGATCAAATATCGGAACAAGGGTAAGCGCTTCATCCATGCCTGAAGAACGGACGTTCGACTGATTCTTCCCTTTCGTTGGGTTTGCCATCATTTCTTCACCCTTTGAGGTATTCCCGATGACCATACCTTCATACACTTCAGCAGCTGGCTTAATATAAAGCTGACCACGATCCTGAAGCGACCAAAGAGAGTACCCGAGCGCTTTCCCCGAAGCCATTGAGATCATCGAACCGACCTGGCGCTTCTTGATTTCACCTGCATACGGTTTGAAACCAACAAAACGTGACGAGAGAATTCCCTCACCTTTTGTATCGACAATAAAGATATTTTTATAGCCCAAGAGTCCTCGCGTAGGACCGAGCATCGTGAGGCGCACCAAGTTACCATCTTGAGTGAGATTCTGGAGGACAAACGCACGCTGTCCGAGCTTTTCGATGATGGCGCCCTGAAACTCTGATGGCGTATCAATAATGACCTCTTCAAATGGTTCTAATTTCTTTCCTTCCTCTTCGCGGAAAATAACTTGTGGCTGCGAGACCTGCATCTCATACCCTTCGCGACGCATATTCTCAAGGAGAACAGCGATGTGGAGTTCGCCTCGTCCAGAAACCTTGAAAGATTCCGCCGTGCCGAAATCGACTTTCAATCCGACGTTAACCTCAAGCTCCTTCTCGAGACGGTCACGAATCTGGCGACTCGTAACGTACTTCCCTTCGCGACCGGCGAACGGTGAATTGTTCACAAGGAAATTGAGGGAGATGGTTGGTTCATCGACAGCAATAGCTGGGAGCGGTGTCGCCGCCTCGTTAGTGGTCACGGTTTCTCCGATATAAATGTCAGGGAGACCGGCAATGAGCGCAATATCCCCGGCGCTCGCTTCAGTAGCCTCAACTCGCTCAAGACCTTTAAAGGTGAAGATCTTGGTGATGCGTCCCGTACGTGTCTCTCCATTTGGTTTTTTTATGAAAACGGTCTGATTAGGACGCACAGTTCCTTCGTACAAGCGACCAACCGCAAGTCGGCCGAGGAAGTTATCGTACGCAAGATTAAATGGCTGAAGCATCAAAGGAGCAGACGCATCAGCACCCGCATTTGCCGCTGGTACTTTTTCAAGAATCATATCGAGAAGCGGGGCGAGATCTTTCCTTTCATCGGTAAGATTTTTCATCGCAAGCCCCTCACGCCCGATTGAATAAATAACGGGAAAATCAGACTGTGCATCGGACGCACCGAGCTCAAGGAAGAGTTCGAGTACCTGCTCTTCAGTGCGCGCCGGGTCCGCGGCAGGCTTATCGATTTTATTGATAACAACAATTGGCTTTAACCCAAGTTCAAGCGACTTCTTCAGTACGAAACGTGTCTGAGGCATCGGACCTTCTTGCGCATCAACCACCAGAAGCACCGAATCGATTGAACGGAGCACGCGCTCCACTTCACTCCCAAAGTCGGCGTGTCCCGGCGTATCGACAATATTGATCTTGGTTCCCTTGTACTCAACCGCGGCATTTTTGGAATAAATGGTGATGCCGCGCTCGAGTTCAATCGCGTTACTATCCATCGATGTTCCCTCAGGCGAGGCACCGGTCTGTTTTAGGATAGCGTCAGTGAGCGCGGTCTTCCCGTGGTCAACGTGCGCGATAATAGCGATATTTCTAATTTCTTTCATGAAATAAAAATGGCCGTGTGGCCACCAGTAAACGTACTATACAACAAGAAGAATGCTGATGCAACGGACCGTCTTTTTTCTGCTAACGAAAATTTCTAAAGCAGGGTCAGGATTGCGGCAATACCTGCTATTGCCATACCAATAAGAGTGACCCATCCAAGAAATGCCACCACGGGATGATTGGAGTACGTACCCATGATCTTCTTATTTCCCGAGAGACGAATGATGAAAAAAAGAATAATTGGTGCGATTACCCCGTTTGCGACTGCCGCGTAGATAAGAGCACGTATCGGATCGAGATGAATGAAAATTGCCGATACCCCCAGAACCATCGAGACAATAATGACGCCATAAAATGCGTATGCTTGTTTTAATTTCCGGTAAAGACCGGACCTCCATCCAAAACTCTCAGCAAGCGCATACGCGGTCGAGCCGGCAAGGACCGGAACGGCAAGAAGTCCGGTTCCGACAATGCCGAGGGTGAAGAGCAAGTAGGCGAACTGCCCAAAAGGCTTGAGTGCGGCGGCGGCCTGATTGGCGGTAACAATGCTTGTTATGCCACTGGCGTACAGCGTCCCTGCGGTTGCCGCAAAGATAAAGAAAGTGATGAGATTTGAGAAAAACATTCCGCTCCACACATCGGTACGCATAGCATGCACTGATTGTACGCTCACGCTTGCTTGGCGCAATTTAATCGTTGTCTCACCGTGTTGTATTTCTTGCTCAACCTCTTGAGAGGTCTGCCAGAAAAAAAGATAGGGCGAAATCGTCGTTCCGAGGATGGCGGCAATAAGAAATATTTGATCCTTTGAGAAGGTCATCGAAGGAACAAACGTATGGTAGAGAATCGTGTTCCAATTAAGATGCACCGCAAACGCAACAACAACGTATGAAAGAAGGGCGAGGGCGAGATACTTCAGATATTTTGCGTACCGTGCGTAGGTGGTAAATATCTGAAGCAGGAGACTCACGAATGCAAAAAAAATAACCAGCAACTCGATTCCTGCGTTCGGGAATAGGAGTCGGGTTGCGGCGGCCATGGCACCCAAATCAGCTGCAATATTGAGTGTGTTGGCGAAAAACAGAAGCGCGGTCACTACGTACAATGATCGGGGGGAATAGTGGTGACGAATATTTGCCGCAAGACCTTGTCCCGAGACGAGACCGATGCGGGCGCACATCTCCTGCACAATCGCCATAAACGGAAACGTGAAGAGTGCGAACCAAATAAGTTGTGGGCCGTACTGCGCGCCGGCCTGCGAGTACGTAGCAATTCCTGAAGGATCGTCATCAGCGGCGCCGGTCGTGAGCCCGGGACCGAGCGTATCCCAATACTCTTCAGCACGCTTGAATGGTTGTTTGCTAATTAAAACTTTCTCGGTTTTCTCTGAGAGAATAATTCCCTCTTCAAGGATTCTTGCGGGGACTTCAAAAGAAGTTTCAATGTCTCCGTTAAAATCTTTTGTCTCCATACGCGGTATCCCTATTCTACACTAGCGATTGCAACTACCGGTAGTGTTCCGACGTCGAAACTTTGGATATAGCTACGCTTCCAGATCGAGGATGTTTTCAATACGAATCTGTTCGACAAACTCCGGCACGTGAGAGACCAGAATCATCGCCCCTTCAAACGCATTGAGCGCCTTTGCAATAATCGGCAGGTGACGGAAGTTGATATGGTTGGTTGGCTCGTCGAGAATCAGCAATCCGGGTCTCTCAAGCACCAGCGAGGCGAAAGCGACGAGCCCTTTCTGTCCTTCTGAAAGACTACCGATTTTTGTATAGATAACATCGCCCGTGATTAAGAAGCCGGCGGCAACTGCCCGAAGCCGCTGTTCGTCAGGCTGTCCCATCGCCCTCATGAGGGCATCAAAAACAGTCTGCTCAAAATCGAGCGTCGAGAAATCTTGGCGGTAGTAACCGACTTTTACCCCTTCGGCAATGACTGCCCCCTCCGCCGTACCGCGCGCGATGGCTTCGAGAAGCGTACTTTTCCCAATGCCGTTTGGTCCCCGTAAGAGCAGGTGATCATTTTTCCGCATCGAGATATTCGCTTTTTTCACCACCGGCTTTGCACCCTTTAATACGGTATAGGACGAAAGCGAGAATACCGTGCCGCCAAGATCAGCTTGCGCCGGAATAATAAAAGGACGGATAGTCCGATCCTCTTTTCGCACATCGACTTTTGCTTCTTCCATCTCTTCAACTTCCGTGCGCATTTTCTTCGCGACCAGACGCATTTTGCCGCCCTTCTGGGCAAAGAAGTTCGCTTTATCTTTATTATCTTGAATCTTCTTTTCAAGTTGCGCGTTCTTTTTATTTTCTTTATCGATACGGATGAGGATATCGCGTTGCACGTCACGGTAGTTCCCGGGATACTGTTCAATTTTCCGAGTAAACACATCGAGATAGAGCACACCGGTCGTAAATGCATTCAAAAAGTCAGCATCGTGAGAAATAACTACGCACGTCTTCGGGTACTCGACGAGAAACTTGGTGAGGTGCTCGATACCGGCAGTATCAAGATTGTTCGTCGGCTCATCAAGCAAGAGAAGATCCGGATCTTGAATCAAAGCCGAAGCCAGAAGAAGCCGGGCTTGCTGTCCGCCGGAAAAACTTTTCACAATCCGCTCATGTAATTTCTCATGATGTTTGAGGTTCACTACTTCGAGCACCGCATCGATTCGCGGATCAATGTCGTAGACCGGTTTCGGAAAGGATTTTTGGAAAAATTCACGAACCGTGAGTTCTAGGTGATCGCGTGGAATGACTTGTGCGGCAGTTGCGACGAGCATGCCGTGCGCGGTGTGTATCTCCCCGGATTCCGGCTTCTTGGAACCGGTCATTAAGGAAAAAAGAGTGGTTTTCCCTGCTCCGTTTTGACCCATGATGGCCATCTTCATCCCCCGGCGCAACGAAAAATCCACCTCATCAAGGATCGGCTTGTTGTGCCCGTAGTCAAACGAGACCTTTTCAAAACGCATCACGCTTTCTTCTCGTGCCATGACACTACCCTAGCGCACTTTGTGAGAAATAAAAACGACCGGCTCTACGGAAAATTTCGCGACGAGCGGAAAATGATCGGAGGCGGAAGAGCGCGGCATTTCGGTCGACTGAACCCGAAAATCCGGCGTAGTGAAAATATAATCAATTTGTTCTCCCTTTCGGGTAGGCACACGACGGGGGTCTGGTTCGGAACTTGTAAGCACCGTACTCAGTGCCATAAAAACATCACTTTGCGCATTGGCATTAAAATCACCCATCACGAGTGCGCGATTCGCGGGAACCTGTGAGACGAGTTCGCGCGCCTGGGCGAGTCGGAGGGCATCTAAGCTTTCAGAATGTCCTCCAACCAGATGCGTTGAAAATACGCTACAGTTGGCACCGTCTACTGAGATGGTTGCCTCAAGTGCGATGCGGTGGTGGTCTTCAGATAAATGATGCACCCGATGAGCGAGTATGGGGTGAACGCTCAAAATCGCATTCCCCCAATCCATCGGGCGTGAAATCCCAAAATAATCGAGTACGTAGGATCCGCCGGGCGTCAACACGTGCGCTGGTGCATAGACCATATGCATACCCAACAACTCGGCAATCGTTTGTGCCTGATTACCCGTACCATCAGTTTCCTGAAGCACTTCCTGAAGTGCGATATAGTCGGCATTGAGTTCCTTGAGGAGCGCAACAACTCCGTCAAGCTGTTGTCCCCCAAAAATATTCCAGGTGACCGCAGTACGGGTTTTCATGTTCAATCAACTATATCAAACCGCACGTCGTATAAAAAAGGCGCTACCTACTGTAGCGCCTTATCTTTTCCTTATACACAGGGAAACAGTGCCAGCTGTTCCTGCATATCTTCTCGTCTCCACCGGAGAGAGCGTAGCCACAACATATCAGGACCTCGAGAAGCATTATCGGCAATGTATTTTTCCACTGCATCATTTCCGATAATCAATTCAAGTTTCGCGGCAATACGGTCTGTCGAATTGCAAAGCGAACCGAGCGGAACATCTTCTGATACCAGCCGATTCATATTAAAGAGTCCCGCACCAGTGAACAGGTACGTCTCTTGAATGAGTTGCCGTGATTTGTTGATTTGGATGTATTTGGTGAAGGGTAACCCGTGCCGACGATACTCATCGGTGAAAACAAGTTTCTCTCCACCCAACACACCAATGGTATATGACCTCCGCACGTCAACATCCCCCACGACCGGCGTCATTATCCGAAACATGGTGGGACGAGTGCACCGTTCAATGATAAGAACAGATTGGCCGACCATTCCGACCAAGCGCGACTCGGTATCCCGAAAGGTCTTCTCGATTTCAGAAGTAAAGAGACCGTACTGCAAAGTCAAATAGGTTTCAATCGGGTCTCCAGTAAGCTTTCCTGACCGAATTCGCTTCTGTACTTCTGCGACACGATCACGAAGCTCGGCGTCGACCTTTTGAATCATTCTTTTGTGCGAATAGGCACGATCCCGTAAGGGAATGAGTTCTTGAGTTATTGTATTCATTGCACCACCTCTCTGAAATGAAATACGTGGGTGAAATCCAAACATCTTCCCTGGGTACTTATACGCCCCCCTACGGGAGGTGTAAAGAAATCATATCGAGAAAATAGCGAAAACACGCTATAGTGCGGCTATGGCACCGAAATCCATCGAAAACGCGATCTACCCAATGCGTATCAACAAATACCTCGCCCATAAAGGCATTGCCACGCGACGCGGTGTTGATGAACTTATTGCGAAAGGAAAAGTTTTGATAAATGGTCGCGTAGCAGTGTTGGGCGATAAAGTAACCGAGCAAGATAAGATCGAACTCGCCGGAACCGTCACGCCGAAACACTATCGCTATTTTGCGTACAACAAACCCATTGGCGTTATCACCCACTCTCCTCAGCTCGGGGAAAAAGATATCAAACAAAGTGTCATGCAGGGAAAAGAATTGCAGGATGTTTTTCCAATTGGGCGACTCGACAAGGACTCGAGTGGACTGATTATCCTCACGAACGATGGGCGCGTGACTGACCGTCTTCTGAGCCCCACATACGACCACGACAAAGAGTACCGAGTGCGCACCCTCGAACCGCTTCGTGAAAGTTTCAAAAAGACCATGGAAGCAGGGGTCGACATTGAAGGCTACCTAACCCAACCCTGCACCGTACGAAAAACAGGTCCGAAGAGTTTTAATATCACCCTCACCGAAGGGAAAAAACATCAGATTCGTCGCATGGTGGCCGCACTCCACAACCAAGTCGTCGACCTTGAGCGCGTTCGTATCCTTAATATACGTCTGGAAGATTTAAAGCCTGGTGCGTGGCGAGCAATCAAGGACAAGGAGCTCAGCGATTTCCTTTCGAGTATCGGTATACCGGAGTCGAAATAGAGGCAAGCGCCCATACAACATACTTGACAAAGTGTCTATATTAGTATAAGCTCCTA
>DATKTB010000038.1:0-8723 GCA_035531355.1 Minisyncoccota bacterium
GTTTATCAATGCAGCTTCTGCAAACGTTGGGAGCAGGAGCACGGCGGCAAAAATCAATGGAACAAAAAGATAGCAACGCATGCTCGCCCCGTTAGATATAAATCTTCCGAGGAAGTTTCCACGAAGTGAGCTATCGTGCGAGCTAAGTTTCAACATGAAAGTATGGGTGCAATTTCTAACGGGGCGAGCGTACGTTTGAATAATGGAAATCACGTCTCTCCCTTGAACACTTTCCGAAGAGTATCCTCGGAAACCTCGAAAGGCTCCTGCTTCTTTTCCTGCACGGGAAATCCCGACTGAGTCTCCGGTATGCCTGTCGGCGTTCCGTGAGGCGTCGGGAAATTTGTCGGGCGCGGATTAGGTGCGGATTTTGGTATCTCCTGCTTACTGTTTTCTGTTTTCTGCTTATTTTTCTCCAGCACTTCGGCAAGAGCGCCTTTGAGCGACTGCTTATTCTCTGTTTGCTTCTGTTCCCGTTCCCCACTCGTCTTCGTTGTCATCGAGCGAAGAATTGCCTTTAAATCAACCGGGGGGGTTGGTGCGGGAGCGGCTGGCAAAACGGGCGTACTCGGTATCGGTGCCGGGCGCGGCATCGGAGGCGGTGTTTGGGTTTGGGTGGGGGGACGAGTTTGGACTGGAGCCTGACTCACGGGCTTCTTTTTCATTCGCGCATCAAACGGTGCGGGTGCGGCGGCACTCGCAGTAAGCTCCTCCATAATCGCATTTTCAATTCCGGCGCGTGGCGTGGTGAACTGTTCCCGTGATGACGCGATAATAGCTTCCCGATGCGAAACAGCCGGCGCTTCTATCGGCGGAATCGTCACCGCAGAAAAAGGCGCCGACCCGACACCATCAATCATCAGGGTGAGGTAGATTTGCCGTTTATCGAGTGTCACGACATCTTCTTTTGTAAATTTCGGAAGAAAAATAGTCTCGAGCACTTCGGCATCAAAAGGTCCCACGCGAAAGACGACGGTCGTACCCACGTTTCCAAACACGGCGTCGCGTACTTCTTCTTCCATCTGCTCGATGTACTGATGCGCAATAACCAGATTAAGTTTATATTTACGCGCCTCGGACAAAATCTCGGCGAACGTCTCGTTCGCGAAGTTTTGGAATTCGTCGACGTAGAAGTAGAAATTGGGCAGTTTTGCCAGCTCTGCGGCAGGAAGATCAGCACGGCTCATCGCACCGAGAAAGATACGGGTCGTGAGCATCGAACCAATGAGCCGCATGTTTGTCTCGCCCACGAGACCTTTGGAGAGGTTGATGATGAGTATCTTTTTCTCATCCATCATCGTGCGAATATCAAAAGAAGATTTTGATTGGCCGATGATGTTCCGAATAAGCGGATTACCGGTAAATTGACCAATCTTATT
Organism: Minisyncoccota bacterium; assembly: GCA_035531355.1. Lineage (GTDB taxonomy): Bacteria > Patescibacteriota > Minisyncoccia > Phycocordibacterales > Phycocordibacteraceae > C7867-001. The sequence continues at coordinate 1,380 of DATKTB010000038.1, forward strand.
TTGGATAGCGGGTGTCGCCTCTTGCGTGTACCGATCGCCGTAGTTTGCAAATTCTTTTGTCCAGAAATCTTTCACCACCGGGTCTTTCACATTATCAACCACCTTCTGTCGATAGAGCTTATCGGTATACATACGATTCACGCCGAGCAGGGTTGCGTCCGGGTATTCAAGGAGGGCGAGCAGTGTGTTGGTAAGAATGTATTCCATGCGAGCGCTCCATGCGTCCTCCCAAATCTTCTTGAAGGTCGCCATCAGACCCGAAACCACCAAGTGGCGTTTGTCATATCCCACATCCTCCATCACGTTGAAAGCGATGGGGTGCTCCATATCAAATGGAGCAAAATAAACGACATCCTTGATCCGCTCCTCCGGAATAAAATCGAGAATGTGATCAACGGTCCCGCCGTGCGGATCAATAAAAGCGAATCCTTCGCCGTTTCGGATATCTTGAATCGCCATATTTTCAAGCAAAGTAGACTTCCCCATGCCGGTCTTACCGATAACGTACATGTGGCGATCGCGATCCTTCGACTTGATTCCGAAAGGAATATATTTTCCGCGAGAATCCGTCGCGGCAAAATAGGTTACGCGTTCAGGGTTCTCCATATACACTGAGTATAGCAAAGACCCGCGCACCTTTGGTGCGCGGGTCCCTTTGTGCAGTGCCTAGACGTTTAGTCTCGTTTCATCGGCATGCACTTCGCTCGCACGGAGAGAGAAACTAATCATGAGAATCACCACACCGAAGACGATGGTGAGGAGCGCCCGAAACGCCACCGGCAACCCTGAAAGGGGTGTGAGAATGATCAGGATACTGAAGAGGATGAGCGCGCTCGTTCGTGACATGATTTTCAGTATATCAGGGCTCTACAATCACGACAAATTCTCCCCGCACCGCATCAGGATGAGTAAGGAAATGCTCTTGTACCGAAGCAACGGATCCCGCAATGACTTCTTCATGAATCTTCGTTAACTCGCGTGCGACCGTGACCCGCGCAATCTGCAGTGCGTCTAATTCTTTCAATAATTTCTCTATGCGGTGCGGGGATTCGTACAATACAACCGGTATTTCGCTTTCCGCAATTTTCCGAAGCGCCGTCTGCCGACCTTTTTTGTGCGGAAGGAATCCCAAAAAAGTAAAACTTGGCGCATCAATGCCGGCGATAGAGAATGCCGCGGTAAGCGCAGACGCCCCGGGTATGGCCTCTATTTTTGCCGTTGGCAGATGGGTGCGGACATACGCAACCAGTCGAGTACCCGGATCAGAGATGCCTGGGGTTCCGGCGTCACTTACATACACGACCCGTTCGCCCGCTTCGAGTCGAACAATCACCTCTTCGGCTTTTTTTATTTCGGTTGATGCATCGAGTCGTTGAAGCGACTTCTTCACTTCATAGCGGGTAAGCAATTTTGAAACAACCCGTGTGTCCTCAGCATAAATCACCTCGCACTCTTTCAACGTACGTAACGCACGGAGCGTCAGGTCTTCAAGATTCCCGATAGGGGTGGCGACAATAGAGAGTATTCCCATAACGCTATGGTAACGCACCCGACCCAAGATACCACCTTGATTTAATTTAGAAATAGTCTATAATGCTATCAGATATTGTTCTCAATACAGAAGGGGGGTGTCCCGTGCTCACGTATGAAGTTCCCATCGGTAGTTTGTGTGCGGATGTAACAATCTACGAATCATCTGAGGCTTCGTGGAGGGGTTTGAAAAATTGGTCGCTCAGTAATCTGCAAAAGAACCCGGCGCTGACCAAGGCCCTTCCCCATATCTTTTCTCTCTTGAACATCAGAGATGTTTTTGTCCCACGCGTGCTTTCGAATGGCACCATTACTTCCGGGTCTCATTTGACTGACTGTTTTTCTCTCGGCACGGCGCGGGTCTACCAGAATCAGAAGGTAGCGGCCGACGGCTTGATTCTTGCTCCCGGCCAGACGTTAATGATGAGTACGACAGGATGTCCGCTCATTATCGCCGGCGCTGGTGCGCACTTCATCGTGGCCCATGCCGGACGTCACTCACTCATTGATCCCGGAGTGCCGAATGGGAAACCGACCCGTGAACACACGAGTGTTGTGGATGCCATCGTCTCTTCTTTCTGGGATCAGGGTATTCCTCCGAGTAAAATCGTGATGACCCTGCTCTTTCCAACGCCACGTATACAATTTGAACGTGACGGAAAGAATCGGACGTATTCTGCAAAAGATATGGCACTCATAGCGTATGCCCACACGCACTGGAAAGACAGCATTGTCGAGAAAGACGGAAACGTCTTTCTCGACATGGAAATGGTGTTTCTGGAACAGGCGATTCAGGCAGGGGTGCTGTGCGTCTCTTCGATGCTCCAGATGCCGCATCTGGCGCGAACCGAAGACAAAAAAAATAAGTGCGAACGGCGACACTTGGTGGTCGTCAAGCGGAAAGAATAAATTTCATTTAAAAAGGCGACCGGTACTGGTCGCCTTTATTTTTTTACTGGAGTCGGCCAGAATGCCGCGTCCGCTCTGCGGCGCGGATAAATGGCCGAAATCAAGTATGCGCGGCGGAGGCCGCATCCTTATCCAGCAAAACACCCTGGTATCCGTCCGCCAATGCTCCCTCAGCTTTGCGGCGAGGATGGCGAGACGGATTGTTTTACTAATGCGTCAGCAACTTTATAAATATCTCCCGCACCCATCGTGATAATGGTGTCGCCCTTGGTCGCAGGAGAGAGTGCTTGTCGAATGGCATCAAAAGAATCGTATGCGGTCGCCGCAATTCCCGTCGCGCGCACACGCTGAGCCAGTATGTCACTCGAAATACTTCCATCGTCTACTTCCCGAGCCGCATAGATGGGGGCGAGAAGCACCACGTCGGCTTCGGCAAATGCCGTTGAAAATTCTTCAAGCAAGTCGTGCGTGCGGCTGTAGAGGTGGGGGTGGAATACGACGTAGAGTGTTCCCGGTACGTTTCTGCGAAGCGCTTCAAGCGTAAGACGGATCGCGGTTGGGTGGTGGGCATAATCGTCATACACCTCTGCGCCGTGTGCGGTTGTCCCTTTGTATTCAAATCGACGCCAGGTGCCTTGAAAATTTTTGAGTGCCGAAGTAATGGTCGCTTCAGGGATAGCGGGATCGACGGCACGCGCCGCCGCAACGGCGGCGCGTGCATTGTTCTGATTGAATTCGCCCGGAAATGAGAGTTGGTACGCCCCTTCCTCTGTATAATCGACAATCCGCGCCGCCGCACCCGCAAGAAGCGGTGCGATAGCCGCATCATTCGGATTCGTCACAATCACTCCACCATGCGGTACGCGTAAAATTGCTTTTCGAAACGTCTCTTGCAGGACCTCAAGTGACGGGAAATAATCAGTGTGATCCCATTCAAGATTATTGATTACCAGTATCTCGGGCGAGAGCTCGAGCAAATGATTGCGATACTCACATGCTTCAACCACAAAAAGATCGGAGGTTCCTGATACATAATTACTCCCGAAATCTTTTACAATCGAACCAATAATCGCAGTCGGTTCGGCGCCGGCGTCTCGGAGAATGAGGGCGAGCATACCTGTAGTGGTCGTCTTCCCGTGTGTGCCGGCAATCGCAACGGTCTTCTTCCCTTTCGATACCTTGCCGAGCATTTCAAAATACGAATACTCTGGCAGACCGAGCTCCCGTGCGCGTATGCGCTCAGGATTATCCGCCGGCACCGCATCGCTATAGACGACCAGATCGGTATCCGGGGATACATTTTCCGCCCGCTGAGGAATAGTGACCGCGATGTCCTTTTGCTCCAATAATTCGGTTATAGGACTTTCATTTCTATCGGAGCCACTCACGTGAGAACCTTCTTTGTGCAATAGCTGTGCCAGCGCACTCATGCCGATACCGCCGATACCAATGAAGTGAACGATAGATTCTGTGTGGTCCATATCGGTATAGTTACCCTACCACTTCTATATCTGGCGTCGGAGTGAGGTGAAGCGCGGCAACGCGATCTCGAAATAGTTGTGAGTCCTGACTAATAAGAAACCGCGTGGTACCCTTCCCGACCTCTCGTGCACCGAGCTGGCGCTTCGCCCGTGCTCCAACTTCCGTTGCCGGATCAAAGAGCACCGGAATGTCTCCCAGAACGCGCGTAAAGATAGGTGCAACCAGCGGATAATGGGTACAGGCGAGAATAAGCACCTCAAAAGATTCGGTCGGTATCGCGGAGAACGCTTCCCGAATAATCTGTTCAATTTTTTCTTCCGAACTCCCAAACTCGATGGCTTTTGCTAGGTCAGGTATCGCAATCGCTTGTATGTCTTTCCCAATCATCCGAAAGGCATTTTGATAAATCTCCGAATGAATGGTCGCCGGCGTCGCGACGAGAAGAATGCGCTTCGTTGTATTTTTGAAAGCATGGACCGTCGGGCCAACCATCTCAATCAAATGGTCCGGCGCAATCGAAAAAGCATCGAACAATGAGATCGCAAGTGTCGCAGAGACACTATTGCATGCACTCACGATGCTCTCGGCGCCCTCTTTCTGCAGAAGTTCGATCGCATGCACCGTCAGTGTAGAAAGCTCTCGATTCGTTTTCGATCCATACGGCGCGTTCTTAATATCACCGAAATATACAATATCCGCTGTAGGCAACTCGGCACGAATAGCCTTCAAAACAGTGAGCCCTCCTGAACCTGAATCAAAAATACCAATCATTGTGGAAGTTCTTGCACCAATTTTACAAATTGATCGCCCCGATCAAATTCGTTCTTAAACATGCCGAAAGATGCAAATGCGGGAGAGAGCATAATGGTATCGCCGGATACGGCCTGAAGACGTGCCGCCGCAAGCGCAGACGACAGATCGGTATACACGCTCCAATCAGGAAAGAGTGGGCGAATACGATCCGTTCCCGTCCCCGCAAGAAGCAATACATTCTTTACTTCAGGAAGACGGGCGGTTAATGCGCTCATATCAAGATTTTTATCCGCGCCTCCCATAATAAGAATTACTCGCGAGGGAGCGATGGCCGCAAGAGCGGCAAGCGTCGCCTCAGGAGTCGTGGCGGTCGTGTCATTATAAAACGAGACGCCGGCAATCTCCCGTATGAATTCGAGACGCCCCGGTACTCCGGCAAATGACTGCAATGCTTTGCGACTTGTGGTATCTGCAATACCCAGTACCCGCGCCGCGGCAAGGGCAAGCGCGGCATTGTAGCGGTTGTGCATTCCCGGAATCGAGAGCGTCCAGGTGTCCGGAAGTTTTAATTCATCAACGACGGAAATTTTTGATGCGATCATCTCTCCGTACCGATCGATAATCGTCGGGGCGCACTGTCTCCCGAGTATGAGTGTGTCGTCTGGTTTTTGGTACAAAAAGATGTTTGCTTTGTCGGTAAGATAGGCATCTGGGTTATCTTTATAATAATTCTGATGGTCCGCATAGAGTGTCGTACATATGGCGATAGAGGGACTTATTTTTGCTTCTCCAAAACCCTGTAATTGCCATGAGTCGAGCTCCAGTACGGCGATGTGCTCTGGTGTTGCCTCCGCAAGAAGTGCGAGCGTCGAAACGCCGCGTATATTTCCACCAAGCAGTACTTTTTTACCGGCCATTTTTAAAATAGCGTAGAGCGCATGCGTCACCGTCGATTTGCCGCGCGTTCCGGTAATACCAACAATCATACTGTGTGAAAGTTCAGCAAAAAGATCAGCACTCATGCGCACCGACACGCCGTGTTTTTTTGCCTGTGCAATTTCTGGAGAATCCAACGGGGCACCCGCGCCCTTCACTACCAGATCAGCGTGTTCAAAATCATGGAGATCATACGCACCGAATTTGAATCTGATATTTGGAAATTCTTTTAGTGCATCGACTGATGGTTGCATCACCGCTTGCGGTGCATCATCAACAACCAACACCTCAGCTCCGCAGGTTGCAAGAAAAGCGGCATCCTGAACCCCGCGCCCCAAAAGGCCAAGACGCATCAGTGTGATTTTCTTGCCCTTAAAATACTCGTTCACGTGCATAGAGAGATGCTAACGCATCCACGCATATCCTGCACGCTCTTTTAGAAACACCTCCTCCTCGCAGGAGCATCAATTCAAACAGCTCGTGGTTGCCACAAGGTCTTTATGGGTAAGCGGGAGCGAAGTGGCTGGCACCATCACCAATTCATAGGGCGAGGCGATTGTCTTTTTTGACACACACGTTCCGGAGAGCGCTTGGATTGCAATAGAAACTACACGAACGCTTGTGTCTTCTACTTTCGCAACCTGAATCGTTGAGCTCGCCTCACCTCCTGCAAAGACAGCCAACACTTGGTCGGTGGCAAAATTAACCGTTGGCGGCGTGCCCGGTGCGTTGATTGTTTTCCATAGCTCACTCAGTTCGGTTGAGGAGGTAATGAGGTAATTAGTGCGGGTGGCAATGCCTGAGTGAAGACCTTGAATGAGGGGGGTGAAGGGGACGACGACGGTCACAGCCGTATCGGCAGTATCGTGTGCAACCGGAGATGCGGGACTGAGAAACGTACCTTTCCCGAAAAAGAAAAACAGGATACCGACTCCAATCGCGACAACCCCAACAACTGCATATATAATCGTATCTCGCATGTCTTTAGTATACTCGTTCCCCGTTCCCTTTTCGTAAGGTCTGGGTATAACTTAAAAATGTCCGTCTTTCTAACACGCTACTTCTTGGTGCGCGCTCTAAGCAGAGCTTTCATCTGCGTTGCGGAGCGCATACGACCACGAAGACGTGCCGTCTGACACTTCGCTCCTTGCTGTAGGGACATGATTACATTTGTCTCCCGCGACTAATGCCTCGCCGTCGCTCGGCATTGTCTGGGCAGGCCTCGTGGTTTTGTCCGCTGACAAAACAGCACTCCGGCATTCGACCCCTAGACGAACATCGCGCAGGCGATGTTCTAGCGCGCACCAAATTAAAAAAGCCCTTTCGGGCTGTTTTAATTTGGTGCGCGCTCTAGGGGTCGAACCTAGGACCTTTCGAGTATCAGTCGAATGCTCTACCAACTGAGCTAAGCGCGCATGACCTTATAACGGGTACTGTGTGATAGTAGCAAGAAACGTACTATCTTTCCACTGACGACAAAACACCCGAAACGGGTGTTTTGTTTTGAGTATCGAAAAGATGTCTGCGCTCTGTTGTTCCGCCTATTCTGTCGCGCTTGAGAGCTCATATGTGGCTCTCAAACACCATCGGGTTACGTTATCCGACTTCCGAGTACCGTTTAGAGACGAGTACTATTTCTCCAGGTATCCGAAGATACCTGATCGACTTGGTATGCCTTTCGGGCGATACCGATTCCAAATTGGATATGTTCCACGAACAGCTTCCGCTACCCGT
>DATKTB010000039.1:0-11571 GCA_035531355.1 Minisyncoccota bacterium
ACATTCATTGATCCATCGGCACATTCCTTAAGCAGTAGCTATCAAATCCAACAGTCTCTTATCGCAGTCGGGTCCGGCGGCCTTTTAGGCAGAGGCTTTGGACAAAGCGTCGAGAAATTTAATTATCTTCCCGAACCTGATGGTGACTCCGTGTTTGCAGTCTTTGCAGAAGAAACTGGTTTTATAGGTGCGCTCATTCTGCTCGGGCTCTTTATCGCCCTTGCCGCTCGTGGCATCGTACTAGCGGGGAATTCGACTGATCTTTTCGGCGGGTTGATTGCACTCGGATTTTCTTTTCTCATCATCTTCCAGGCGTTTATTAACATCGGCGCCATGCTGGGACTCATTCCACTCACCGGTCTCCCGCTCCCGTTCATTTCTCATGGCGGTACTGCACTTGCGGCAATACTCTTGATGTGCGGTCTCATTTTAAATGTCTCCGGACATAGAAAAGCAACAAAATGATATACTGACGATATGAAAATTGTATTCACAGGCGGCGGAACCGGCGGTCATTTCTATCCTATTATTGCCATTGCAGAAGCACTCAGTGACCTCGTCCGAGAAGAACGCCTTCTTGCGCCTTCTCTGTATTATTTTGCACCGACGCCGTTTGATGAAAAGGCTCTGTTTGAAAATGGTATTGATTATGTATATGTACCGGCAGGAAAAGTCCGTCGCTACTTCTCATTTAGAAATATGACTGATGCGACTATAACTTTTACCGGCATACTGAAAGCGATTGTCTCGCTCTTTCATATTTATCCTGACGTTGTCGTGAGTAAGGGTGGATATGCGAGCGTACCCACCGTACTTGCCGCCCGTCTCTTACGAATTCCTATTATTATTCATGAATCCGATGCAAAACCAGGTCGTGCGAACCTGCTTGCCGCAAAGTTTGCAACAAAAATAGCTATCTCTTTTGAAAGCGCGGCGGCCTATTTCCCCAAAAACGCGCAGGGAAAAATCGCCCGTACCGGTATACCGATTCGAAAAGCGCTCATGCGTGTTGAAGCGGAAGGTGCCCGACAATACCTAGGATTGGAAAGTACTATCCCGACTATTCTCATTCTCGGCGGTTCGCAAGGTGCGGTGAAAATAAATGATATCGTGCTTTCAGCGCTTCCTGATCTTGTCTCTTTTGCAAATATCATTCATCAAACCGGTCGGACAAATTTTAAAAATGTTGAATCGGTAGGGAAGGTCGTTCTGGCAAAAAGTGCTCATGCGGAGCGCTATCATCCGATTAACTACCTCGACCAAGTCTCTATGCAACGAGCGGCGGGCATTGCTACCGTGGTGATTTCGCGCGCAGGGGCAAACTCAATCGCTGAAATCGGACTCTGGAAGAAACCGGCAATACTTATTCCTATTCCCGAATCCGTTAGCCACGACCAGCGCACCAACGCCTATACCTATGCGCAAACTGGCGCCGCACTCGTAATTGATGAAGAAAATCTCACACCGCATCTTTTTACGGCGGAAATACAACGCATCGTCAAAGACCCCGCACTCGCAAAGCGGATGGGAGAAGCGGCGCAAGACTTCACTGACCAGGATGCCGCACGCGTTCTTGCCCAGGAAGTACTCGCCATTGCCTTGCCACACCAATCCCTCTAGACCTATGGAAACTGTGGTTACTCGATTCGCTCCTTCACCAACCGGATTCATGCATGTGGGGAGTTTGCGCACCGCGTTGTACGCGTGGCTTTTTGCTCGTCAACAGGGCGGACGCTTCATTTTGCGCATTGAAGATACCGATAAAGAGCGCGAGGTTGCTGGTTCCATTCCACACATTATTGAATCCCTTCAATGGCTCGGTATTGAATGGGATGAGGGAGTAGACATCGGTGGACCACAGGCACCCTATCTGCAATCAAAACGACTCGCACAGTATCATACGTATGCGGAAAAACTCCTCGCCTCCGGGCACGCATATCCGGACCCGTACACTGAAGCTGAGCTCGAATCACTTCGAGAAAAAGCACTTGCAGAAAAAAGACCCTTCCTCTTTCGTGATCATCGGCCGGATACAATCGAACCATGGGATGGTACGAAACCATTGCGGTTCCGTGCACCACGCATTATGCGGTATGAATGGGACGACCTCGTACGCGGACACCTTCAGGCAGGAGATGAAGCTATTGATGATTTTATTCTCATAAAAAGCGACGGGTACCCGACCTATAACTTTGCGCACGTCGTTGACGATATCCTCATGGGAGTCACGCATGTTATGCGCGGCGAAGAATTCATTTCTTCTACCCCTAAATTTCTTTCCTTGTACGAAGCACTTGCGGTGTCACCGCCCGCGTTTGTCACCATGCCAGTCATTCTGGGTCCCGATGGAAAGAAGAAATTGAGTAAACGCGATGGTGCAAAAGATATTCTCGATTACCGCACGGAAGGTTATCTCCCTGAAGCAATGATGAACTTTCTTGCGCTTTTGGGATGGAACCCGGGCACGGAGCAAGAATTTTTTTCAAAGGATGAGCTCATACAGGCATTTACACTCGAGCGCATCCAGGTATCCGGTGCCGGGTTTGATGAAGTAAAGCTTCGGTCAATAAATCAGCACTGGATGCGAACTCTTTCAGTTGAGGAGTTCATCACTCGCGGTACTCTCTCCGCACCTGATATTGAAAAGCTAAAGAAAGCAGTGCCACTTCTTCAAGATCGTGCCCAGACCTTTATTGAGGCTCAGGAAATGCTTACCCACGAGCTTTCTTGCCTTTTTTATGAACCAAATATCGCCCGAGAAACGCTTATAGCTAAAGAACCCCCTACACGCCAGGGAATGACTAAAATGGCTCTAGAAAGCCTTTTAGAGGCCGTAGAAGCTCTTCCAGAAGGAGATTTCAGTGCTCTTTTGGTAAAAGATGCTCTCATGCCACTTGCGGATGCCGAAGAGGCAACAGGGAAGGGAGGGCGCGGCGGAACGCTCTGGCCATTACGCTATGCACTTTCGGGCCAAGAACGGTCGCCAGATCCTTTTACACTCATATTCATACTCGGGAAAACTGAGGCACTTTCGCGTATACGAAAAGCTATTGCTATAGTAGAAGGATGAGACCGTTCGGATTTTTATTTTTTTTCGGCATACTGATCGGATCATTTTTTAGTACTCCTCAGTTTGTTCATGCGGCGACACCCGCAGACATTCAGGCCCAAATAGACGCGAACGACCAGCAAATTAATTCTCTTGAAGCTGATATTGCGGCATTTCAAAAACAACTTGATGCACTCAGTACAAAGAAAAATACACTTCAATCAACCATCAATTCATTGGCGCTCTCTCAAAAACAGTTAACAGATCAAATTCAGGTGACGCAAAACAAAATTCAGTCGACCAATTTGAAGATACAGCAACTCACCCTTTCAATCGGCGACAAAGAATCAATAATGGCTACCCAGCAGAATGTTATTGCGAATCAACTACGCACCATAACGGAGTCTGAACAAATTCCACTCATTGTCACGCTTATTTCTTCAAATTCTCTCGGCGATGCCTGGAATGCCGCTGATGAGGTCACGCAATTTAGTCATGCACTCAGTACTAACATTTCGACATTGCAAACCGTTCGTACCACTCTTGCGACAAATCGTGATCAAATGACTGTTGTAAAAACAAATCTTCAGACGCTTCAAAATAATCTGCTGTTACAAAAACGTTCCATCGATGCAAATAAGGCAACTCAACTACGCTTGTTGAGCGATACTCAGAATAAAGAAGCAAATTATCAAAAATTGATTGCCGAGAAGAAAGCTTCCGAACAGTCATTTGAACAAGAGCTTATTAATCTCCAAAGCCAACTAAACCTCATCGTACATCCGAATCTGTTACCGAAAGTTGGTACCGGCCTTCTTTCCTGGCCATTCAGTAACGCCTTTATGAACAATTGTGCAGATCGAAAAAGTGTCTTTGGTAATACATTCTGCATTACACAGTATTTTGGCAATACTCCATTTTCCACGGCAAATCCGCAAGTGTATAGCGGACACGGGCATGATGGCATCGATATTGCGGCTCCCATCGGAACGCCCGTTGCGGCAGCTCTTTCCGGAACCGTGCTTGCGACCGGTGATACTGATCTCGTACATGACTATCGCGGGCGCCAGTGTTACTCATTTGGAAAATGGGTAATGCTCCTACATGGAAACGGCATTAATACTATGTATGCCCACCTCTCTGAAATTGATGTAACAAAAGGGCAGTCGATGCAAACGGGTCAGGTACTCGGTCTTTCCGGTATGACCGGGTATGCAACAGGGCCTCATTTGCACTTTGGCGTGTATGCTACTGAAGGTACAAAAATAATGACACTTCGCCAGTTCCGTGGCGCGACTATCGGTTGTGCTGATGCGTCGATGCCAGTCGCTACGTTGAGCGCGTACCTGAACCCGCTTTCATATCTCTAGTACGCCAGAGGAGTAAGCAAGCATAGGTACGATACGGCGACCATTTCTCTGCCAGAGCGACGAGGTTTTTTCGCGGCGTATCCTTGGGTAATCCATATATTGCTTCCATAGAACGAACGAGCCCTAAATCTCCCGGCGAAAAAATATCACTATGTCCTACGGCAAAAAGTAGAAACATATCGACTGACCACGGTCCCAATCCCCACACGTTCATCAATTTTTCACGAGCGTCACCCAGTGGCATTTTTTTCAAAGCGAGCAGATCAAGTGAACCGTCCTTCAGAGAAGTCGCGATGGTCTTGAGTGTTTTTGTTTTTGCACCTGAAAGTCCAACCGTACGAAATGCAGTGTGCGGCAACGAGAGAATCGAAAGGGAAGTGAGCTGTCCTTTGCACGCTTTTTCTAGGCGCGCGAAAATAGTATCAGCGGCCGCAACGCCGAGTTGCTGAGAAATAACAATTGATACGAGCGATCGGAAAAGTGCTGTGCGCGTTCGCTCTCCTGAGAGAGTCAACGGCAAGGTTCTATGGAGTACCCTGGTTGCTTGATAGAAGCGACTATCGACCCGTTTGAAATGAGTGAGCGCGTCTGCACGCCTGGCAACGAAAGGAGAACTCGTCATGCCGAGATAGTATCACCGCTTGTTCCGTGCTGTATACTATACCTATCCATGCTGAGACTCATCTTTTGGCTTTTTGTATTCCTTTTAGCGTTATCCTTCTTCGGTATCTCTATACAAACGATTATCAATTCTCCCGCCGGTCAGGCAAACATTGCATACCTATACCATCTCCTCGTTCAGTTCTGGCAATGGGCTACCTTTTGGATCCGACCAGCGTAAATACACATCACGTTATAACTATTCAAAATTAGGAAAGGGCCTCTCGTGCGTGCTCTACGTTATGTGCGTAAAAGATATATTGTGCGCACATAACGTAGAGAGTCCTCCTATTAGAAAAGCCTCCGGGTAGAGGCTTTTCTCTGTCTTCCCTACGCTCTTATGTTATTTCTTCAGAGCAATAACAATAACTTGCAGAAGACTAATAATAGTACTCGTAAAGCCGGTCCAGAATGCGTACATCTCAAGATTTTTTACCCAATGTTTTTTGCGACTCATATAGAAAAAAGAATACCATGGAAACAATAGTATCTTTACGTCTTACCCACTGCCCTTTTCCTTTTTATTTCAGTATCCAAAGTATCAATGTTGCAAATGACACGAGCATTGAAAGGAAGCCGGTTAAAAGCGCATACAGCTGAAGTTTCTGCGTTCGTTTGTTCGAAGATTTCGTATGCAACGATCTATTGAGAAGTTGTTTCTGGCTGTAGTCGAGCGTCATGAGTTAGCAAGAAACATGCGCCATGATGTAGTCATACGCCTCATCAACTGAATCAACGAGCGTATACAAATCCATATCTTCCTTATCTATGTTTGAGAAATCCTTATACAACGTATTCTCAATAACCGTGAGTAGTGGCTCCCAATATCTTTTATCAAAAAGAATAATCGGCACTTTGCGAATTTTTTTTGTTTGTATGAGCGTCACGATTTCAAAAAATTCATCGAGCGTGCCGAAACCACCCGGAAAATAAATGTAGACTTCCGATGCATACGTAAGCATCACTTTTCGAACGAAGAAGTGATCGAACACAAATCGGTCAGTAAGAAAATTATTGTACCCCTGTGCGTCAGGGAGCCGTATATTGAGTCCCACTGACGCACCGCCAACCTCGTAGGAACCCTTATTTGCGGCCTGCATGATTCCAGAACTGCCGCCCGTGATAATCGCAAACTTTTTCTTCGCTAGACGAGCTGCCAATTGAGTCGCATGTTGATATCTCGGTTCCTCCGGAGAGGTTCGTGCACTTCCAAAAAAAGTTGCTGCGAGCGAGTAGCGACGAATGATGTCGAAGCCTTCGACAAACTCCGACATAATCTTAAAGATACGCCAGGATTCTATTTTGTTTGGTTTACAAACCAACAACGGTCGATCTTCTGGTATATCTGGCATAGTGCGTGATCCTTCGTGAACCGCTTCGGCAATCCGTTCAGTCATGACATCGTGTGGAGTACTCATACGTCCTGGTAGTATATCAGATGGTGACGAATTAACGGTTGGTACAATGTGCTCCGAGCGTATATCCTGCCGCACGTGCCGCTTCGGCAGAGGTAAACCATATTTTATTGGCGGATGTTATACGTTCAATTCCGGAGCACCAGGAAAAATAATACTTCGTGCCATTTTTTGAAGCGGCGACTTGTTCCGTTGTGGTGCTAGCTACAAACGGGGTCTCTTCCAAACGAAGCGTGCTTCCCTGCCCCGTATCTATTCCAGCTAAATAGCCGAATCCAAAACTCACCGAGGAGGCAAGGATGAGTACCGCAATAGTGAGGATGTCCCGAGGGATGCGCGCCACGAGACTTTTGCATTTCGTACGGGCTTCTGCTATAGTCATCAGGTAAAACTATACCACTATGGCACACACGAAAGCCGGAGGTTCGGCAAAAAACCTACGCGACTCAAACCCAAAATATCTTGGGGTGAAACTCGCTGACGGCGCAACAGCGAAACCAGGAGCTATCATTGTCCGCCAACGCGGTACAAAAGTTGAGGCTGGCAAGAACGTAAAAATTGGAAAAGACCACACGCTCTATGCTATCGCTGACGGGAAAGTTACCTTTCGTACGCGACGCAAAACCACCTTTACGGGTCACCTAACGACTAAAAAAGTCGTCGACGTTCTCTAATCGACACCATAAAAATAAAAAAAGAGACTCTTATTAAGAGTCTCTTTTTTATTTTTAACTGCTTATTCAGCTTCTATTGTTATAGAGAACTTTCCAAACGCACCTGCTGTTGTGACAGGAATCTCAAACGTACCAACCTCTTTAATCGGCTTTTCGATTTTTATAGCCTCTTGCGGTACATCAATATGCGCTTGTTCTTTTGCCGCGCGCACGATATCAGGTGCCGCCACCGCATCATACAAATGACCTTTTTCATTTGCTTTCATTTTAATAACAATATGCGCTTCCGAGAGAGAAATGATGTTTTGCGTAAGCAGTGCGGCATCGAGCACGGATCGATCTCCCGACTGTTTTCGACGTGTTTCAGCTTCTTGTTTTGCAACGATTGTCGCGGCAATGGCAAATTTCTTTGGAATAAGATAGTTGAGCGCATACCCGTCAGAGGTCGTGATCTCGTCGTGCGCACGGCCCATACCCTTCACATCTTTAATTAAAATTAATTTCATATAGACCTACCGTACCCTATCACTTTCCGTTCGTCAAAAAATCTATAGCCCGTTGCATTTGCGGATCGGTCTTTGCCGTCGCATCAGCCGCGGTATAGGGAATCGTGATATCGGGAGTAATACCATTACCCATAATCCAATGTCCCGCGGGGGTAATCCATCGCGCGACAGTCACCTTGAGCGATCCGCCGTCAAGATTGAAAAGTGTTTGCACGGAACCTTTCCCGAAGGATTTCGTACCAATTAACATGGCAACATGATTATCCTGAAGCGCACCAGCAAGGATTTCAGAAGCAGAGGCTGAACCGCTATCGATGAGCATTACAATGGTTGTTCCCTTAGGAACATCATTGTATCCGAGACTGGTGTGTACAATATTTGATTCTTTTCCATTGAAATCTTCCGTGACAACAACCGCACCCTTGGGAAGAAAATGACTCGCAATATCAACCGCCGCATCAAGATATCCTCCCGGATTACCACGGACATCAATGATGAGTTTTTTGGAACCAGATGCTTTAAATCGCTCGAATGCCTGACTAAAGAGATCAGCGGAATTAGCGGTGAATTCATAGAGTGCTATATGGTAGGTTCCACTCTTCGCATCAAGCCCATCAGCGGTTTCGGGAACCTGGATCGTCGCCCGGGCAACTTTTATATCAAGCGGTTTCCCATTTCGGATAATAGTGAAATCAACTGTTGTCCCGACAGGTCCCCGAATGGCGCTTACGGCGGCATCAATTGAAAGTCCTTCAGTTGTTTTTCCATCAATGGCGGCAATCTGATCCCCGGCACGAATACCGGCTGACTCCGCCGGCGTTCCCTTGAGTGGAGTGATGACCGTGAGAATATGGTTTTTAACATCAATTTCCATTCCGACACCGGCGAAACTTCCTGAAATATTTTCAGCAAACGCTTTCGCTTCTTCCGGGGGAAAGAACGTGGTGTACGGATCGCCGTACGAGCTCGCGAGACCACTGATTGCACCGTATATGCGATCTTTCACTGACGGGAGTGTCGAAGAAGCATGCGTTATCACATAATTTGCATCAAGCGCATTCCATGCCTTCCAGAAGTCAGACAGATCGACACTTGAATCCGGAGTCGCATCAAGACCATCACTAAGAAACGGAATATGCGAGACGACCGAGGCAGACGAACCGTTCGCGCCCACCGAAAGGCCGAGACCAAACGCGACGACCGCAACTAGAGCAAAAGCGACCCCGCGCGTAACCGCAGTACGCCCCCGAGAAGATAGTTCGGTAAACTCCATGTGATGAAAGTATATCATGCAGTCGTTCTCGTGTCGTAGAGTACTCATGGTATTCTGATGGTATGTTATTTCGATACGCCTACCGAGGAGGAGTCTGGGTTGACTTGGAACATCCGACTGAAGAAGAAATTCGGAGCATCGTCGAAGAGTTTTCAATTAGTGAACGCCTTCAAACCGAATTATTTGAGCCTACCCCGGCGCCCCTGGTCGCCAGTGATGCCGGCGTCATTTTCCTCGTACTTCACTTCCCTACCCACGGAACCGTTGACGGCGAAGTCGAAGATCAGGAAGTTGATTTTGTCATTGGTGCTAATTTTATTATTACCGTGCGCTACAAAGTCGTTGCGTCATTGCGAAGTTTACAAAAATTGCTCGAGACACAAAAAATAGTATCGCCGGACGATACGATGGAGAGTGATACGCTCCTCGAAATTATTTTTATTCATTTGTATACGTCGGTGCGTGATCATATTAATACGGTTGCCGGGCGGCTAACCCACATCGAACACGATATGTTCAATGGGTTTGAACGCACTACCGTACGGGCAATTTCGAATACAAGCCGCGAATTTTTACATACGGAAGCATCACTAGCAAACCAAGAAGAATCGCTGGGCCGTTTTTTGAAAGCCTGCATCACTAAAGGAATTTTCGGCACGACCTTTACCGAACGGGCTGAACGTATTCTTGCAGAACGAGCTCAAGTGGCACGGCTCGGTGCAACGTATCGGGCAGTAGCGACTGAACTACGCGAAACAAACGCTTCCCTCCTTGAGGCACACCAAAACGAAATTATGAAAAAACTCACCGTCATTAGCTTCGGAGTACTTCCACTCGAACTCATTGCCCTTGTCTTTGGCATGCACGCGCTCGGTACGCCACTCGAGCAGGATCCTTACGCATTCTGGATTATTCTTGCAATCATGCTTGTTGTCGGGGCGCTTATGGTAACCTTCTTTGCGCGACGACGCTGGTTTAACTAATACTATGCAGTGGTTTATGCACCTACGAGAAAAATCAAATCAGCCGGCGCAACGTCCGGCGCCGGTATTTTTTACCAACACACTAGGAGGTTCAAAAGAACTTTTTATACCGCTTAAACCCGGCGTGGTCTCGCTCTACAGTTGCGGACCGACGGTATATAACCGAGCACATATCGGAAACCTGCGAGCATACGTATTCTCAGATACTATCGCACGAGTACTTACTGCCGCGAACTACCGTGTACGACGCGTTATTAATATCACCGACGTTGGTCATATGGTCGGAGATGGAGATCGGGGCGAGGATAAAATGGCGATTGGTGCGGCACGGGAACACACGACACCTCAAGCTATTGCCGCGCGCTACACAAAACTCTTTATTGACGACCTGGCGGATCTTAATATCGATACGACCGCTATTCTTTTCCCGCATGCAACTGATTACATCAAGGAACAAATCGCACTGGCAAAAACACTCGAAGAAAAGGGATTCGCGTACCGTCTTCCTGACGGGCTTTATTTTGATACTGAGAAATTTGCGGGGTATGGGAAATTAGGAGACCTATCCCACGTAGCGCTCGAAGCCGGTGCGCGGGTCGAGGTTGTTCCCGGAAAAAAGAATCCGGCTGATTTCGTATTGTGGCGTGCCGCAAAACCGAATGATCTGCAACAATGGGATAGCCCGTGGGGACGCGGTAACCCAGGCTGGCATATCGAATGCTCGGCGATGATTCGTTCTCTTCTGGGTCAAGAAATTGATATTCATACCGGCGGCGAAGATCATATTGCCGTTCACCATAACAATGAGATTGCTCAGTCAGAAGCGGCGAGTGGGCGGACGTTTGTGCATTATTGGATACACAGTGCATTTCTTACGATGGGGGGAGAAAAAGCTTCAAAGTCACTGGGAAATATCGTCTATCTTTCTGAAAGTACCGACAGAGGATTTCATCCTCTTGCCTTGCGCTACTTTTTTCTACAAGCACAGTATCGCACCCCGCTTTCTTTTTCGTGGGACGCGCTCGCGGCGGCCGCAAGTGCGCTTGATCGACTATGGAAACTCTCGCGTACTATTGCGGATGAATCAAAACGAGTATCAAAACACTCTGAGGCTTTAGATCATTTTCTGGCGAACATGCGAGACGACCTCGCGACTCCGCAAGCACTAGGAATTCTTTGGGACTCCTTGAAGAGCGAAGAGTACACCCCTGAAGAGAAATGGGGGCTTTTGGAAAGTGCTGATGCACACCTCGGTCTCCTCTTGGTAACGCCTCCCTTGCAAAAAACGCTCTCGAAGACCGATATACCAGAGGACATACAACGCATGCTCACCCAACGAGAAAAAGCCCGTGAAGAGAAAAACTTCCAAGAGGCTGACCGCATTCGAACCGATCTTTTCAACTGTGGATATCGTGTGGATGATGGGCCGAAAGGTCAAGTGTTGACTCGGACGACTCTTTGATACAATCAAGGGAATGGCAACCGACCGTATTCCTCCCCAATCCCTCGAATCTGAGCGAGCGCTTCTTGGGTCTCTGCTTTTGAAACCTGATGCCATTCACGATGTCTCAGACCTTATTCATCCTGATTCCTTCTATGCCGAGAAGCATCGCATCATATTCGGCGTGATGCGTGAACTTG
>DATKTB010000040.1:0-3933 GCA_035531355.1 Minisyncoccota bacterium
AGACGATTGCATTATGATCAACAATTTCACCGTCAGTAAACGCTCCCGCATCCAGTCGAATTTCGACATAGTCGGCCAGAATAAGCCCGTGAACACTCTCAGCGAGACGCACCGCCTTCACCCCACTCGTTGAAAGATCAATACCCGCAAGCGGAAACGCCATGTACTGGGGCGGCGCAAAAAGTGTCCGTAGCCGTTCCGTAAAAAAAGGAGACATGATGGTAGTATACCGTGCACACACGGGTTATTTATTTTTAATGTGCACGGGTGCCGGGTGGTACGTCTCGATCCGGAGAGAGAAATGCAAAAGACTCCCCTTCTCCCACCGCAAAGAGCATGCCATTACTTTCAAGTCCGCAGATTATTCGCGGTACAAGATTTGTAACAAATGCGAGCTGTCGACCCACAAGTGACTCGGGATCGGCGACATACGGGACGATGCCGGAAATAATTTGTCGCGGTCCCGCTTCTTCATTAAAATCAATCAGGAGACGCATTAATTTTTCTGTATTTGGGACGCGCTCGGCGGAACGTACCGTTCCTACCTGCACTTCTATTTTACTTACATCCTCAATGGTTATCGGTGGCTTATTCATGGGTGGTACGAGATAAATAGCTTGTAAGAATGAGCGCCGCCGCACTATCATCAACCGCACGATGCGATCGCTTACTCCGCGACTTTATTTGTTTCCCTGGTGCGCGACGCGCTTCAGTACTGGTAAATACTTCTGATTCAGAAAATACAGGAATGCCGGCGCGAAGCGAAAGCTGGTTACCGAAGTCGCGCGCACTCTTTGTAATCAGGTTCTCTCCGCCCTGCAGAGTGCGCGACTCCCCTATGACAATAGCACTCACCTTTTCCCGGCGAATGAGTGCACAGAGCTCATCAATACTCCGCGGGGTATTCGTCAGAATGGAGTGCGGGAACCCCATCGTCCCCGATTCGTCTGAGAGCGCAAGACCGATTTTTGAACTTCCGTAATCAATTCCGATATATCGCATCTCATGAGTGTATGGTATAATGCGCACATATGCACGATTTTTCACCTTTCTTCTCGCCCTTTAACCAAGGATTCATGGGTCTATTCTTTCCCTTTTTTGTGATTGCGTTTTTGTGGACGCTTGTTCTTAAGGGTTATGCCCTTTGGTATGCCGCTCGCGGTAACCAAAAATGGTGGTTCCTTGCGCTCCTTATCATAAACACACTCGGTATTCTTGAAATTGTATACTTGATTTGGTTTCGCTCGAAATCAGACGGAGTCGTACCACCTGCACCAGTGGCTTCATCGGTGCAGGGGTAATGGTTTTGCTCTAGTGCGGAGAGGTGGCAGAGTGGTCGAATGCACCGGTCTTGAAAACCGGAGTCCTGGAAACGGGACCGTGAGTTCGAATCTCACCCTCTCCGCAGTGGAGCAAAATTGTGGTGCTATACTTTCTTCATGGCCACAAACGTTATTATGGAATGGGAGGGATATGAATATGACCACAGCCCGAAGAGTGCTGACTGGTATTGGGCACTCGGCATTATCGCCGTTGCGGCAACTATTGTTGCAATTCTTTTTGCGAGCCCCCTTCTCGCGCTCCTTATCATCACCGCGACAATCGTCATCGCACTCCATGCGACCAAGCGACCGCCGCTACATCATTTTCGTCTCGTTGATACCGGCCTTATGATCGGGGATGATTTTCATCCGTATGAACGAATGACTTCATTCTCTGTGCTTGAGGATATCGAAGGCGAACTTCCTCCTATGCTCTCTATAAAGACAGAGAGTTGGCACTCCCCACACTTGGTGATACCGCTCGCCGGAACCGATGCTGATTTACTTTATGCCCATTTTTTGGATAACGTTGACGAGGGTGAACATCACCATTCTTTCACTGACCTAGTGGCGGCATGGCTCGGATTCTGATATACATTCAGTAACACTCCCTTAATACCATTAGGTTGTGGTGGTTTCGTTTTTAAAAATGCTCTCGTCGTTCAACGGATAGGACACCGGCTTGCGGAGCCGGCAATACAGGTTCGATTCCTGTCGAGAGCACTCCAATCAGATGGTAATGAGTGTTTCGCCATTCGCAATGCGCCCGCCAATGTCGGGGTGATCGCCATCTTCGCTGATAAAGTTTGCGCCGAGTGCCTTGAGTTCGTCCTCAACATGGAATGCCGCCGCGCAAAACGAGCACACGCCCTTAATGACTCCGTCAGTAACCAATTCTCCATACAGTTTTTTGAAGTGCTCATGCGTCGGAAACTTCGCAGCCCACTCGGTGCCGCCGCCGTCAAAAATAAGCTCGACCTCGAGCCCGTGCGTTTTCAGTTGTTTCGCATAGAGCAGTGCATGAAGCGCGCGACCCATATTTTCGTGCGTACTCGAATCAGCGAGAAGAACGATGAGATATTTCTTTTGCATGTTGTTGAAAGGTTAGGAATTCTTTTTATGATACCCCTGCCACACGAGGCGTTTATGTGGATAACACCTTGCCTGCGCGTATATTCGACACACAGCCCGAGATCGGGGTTCGAACCCCACTAAGAGCGTCCTAAAGAAAAGAGCGCGTCGTAAAACGACGCGCTCTTTTCTTTGTGGCAACTTGCTCTTATGCCTTCGCTTTCTTAATTGCGAGAGCCAAACGTGATTTCTTGCGACTTGCAGTATTTGCCTTAATAACGCCTATTTTTTTTGCCTTATCGATTGCCGCGTACGCTGATGAGAGGAGTTTCTCCGCGCCAGCAACATCCTTCGCGCTGAGCGCTTTCGTCAACGACTTGGTGGTGTCGCGCATCGTGTCCTTGCGGCGCAGGTTAAAAACATGCTTCCGTGCCGAAGTTCGAATCGCCTTTTTTGCTGAACTGGTAATAGCCATGATGTGATTACCTTAAGGCATGACGTACATATATGCAAGGGTGGTAGGATAGAATCATGATTCGAAACATTCGTGGCACCGTACTTTCAGTATCTCCGCTTTCGGTCGTTATTGATGTTGCCGGGTTTGGCGTTGAGGTCTACACCAGTACCCCTGACTCCTTCATTGTCGGTGATACGGCTACGCTCTCCACACACCTCGTACTCAAAAAAGATGGCCTTGACTTATATGGGTTCCCCGAGAGCGCCGATCGCGATTTTTTTGAACTCATCCTCTCGGTTTCAGGAATCGGACCGAAGACTGCACAAAATATATTGCGAAAGGCGCCGCGCGCGGCGCTTGAAGGAGCTATTGGCAAACGGGACCTCACCTACCTGACAAAGGTTATTGGGCTGGGGAAAAAGAGCGCGGAGAAAATACTCATCGAACTTACCGATAAAATTGGTCCGCGGGTGCACGATGACGCTGATACCGAAGTATTCGATACGCTGGTTGCACTCGGCTATACCGAGCGAGAGGCGCGAAAAGCGTTGCAAGATATTCCTGAGAGTACTACAGGCAAAGACAAGCGTTTGAAAGCGGCCCTCTCTTCTGGCGCATGATGCATATCCGTCGACGGCTCCTTGCCCCCTACCACTACTTGTGGGCGCTGGGTGCCGCGCTGTGGTATCGATTTCCTGCTCGAAAACTGACGGTCATTGGCGTAACCGGTACCAAAGGAAAATCTTCAGTGGCAGAAATGCTCTATACCATACTCACAGAAGCCGGATACGCGACCGCACTTGCCGGTACGATCCGATTCAGCATCGGGAAAGAATCGCGACCCAATCTCTATAAAATGACCTTGCCCGGGCGCGGGTTTATTCAGAAATTCCTTGCTGAGGCAGTTACAAAACAATGCACGTACGCAGTCGTGGAACTCACGAGCGAGGCGGCGCTCCAATACCGACACCTCGGTATCATGCTCGACGCATTGATTTTTACTAATCTTCAAAAAGAACATGTCGAGTCGCATGGATCCATGGAAAAATATTTCCAAGCGAAGTTTCGTTTTGGGAAAGCACT
>DATKTB010000041.1:0-5388 GCA_035531355.1 Minisyncoccota bacterium
CGAGAAAGTAGAGGGTGTTGATTTTAAGGGAGCGTTAAAAATTCTTGCCGAGAAAGCGGGGGTTACTATTGAATACACTGCGGGCGGAAATCATGAAGATCAATCAAGGAAAGAACGTTTGCATCTGGCAATGGCGCGCGCGAATGAGTGGTATGCAACACACATGAAAGGGAGTCCGGCTCACTCGTATGCCGAAGGGCGAGGATTAAGTAGTGAGACTATACAGAACTGGAGCTTGGGGTATGCGCCTGATGCGTGGCGGGCACTCCTCGAAGCGCTCACTTTGGAAGGATTTACGATTGCTGAACTTCTTGCCGCAGGTCTTATTAAAGAGGCGGACGGCAAGCCGGGTACGTACTATGATCGGTTCCGCAATCGACTTATGTTTGGAATACGCACGGTGTCCGGGCAGGTGGTTGCTTTTACCGGGCGTACGCTTGCAAGCGATGAACCGGCAAAGTATCTCAACAGTCCGGAGACGGAGCTCTACCACAAGTCTGATGTTCTTTTCGGGATGGATCGTGCAAGAGATGCGATACGGGTTCGCGGTTTTACACTGCTCGTCGAAGGACAGCTCGATGTCTTGCTGGCGCATCAGGCAGGTTTTGAAAATGCTGTTGCACTCTCGGGTACCGCGCTCTCTGAGAAGCACCTTGCGTTGCTGAAACGCTATAGTGAAAACCTCATGCTCGTTCTCGACCCTGATCCGGCAGGGCTCTCGGCAACTGCTCGCTCGGCTATCCTCGCGCTGACCGCGGGTCTCCGTGTGAAGGCCGCGCGGCTTCCCAGGGATAAGGACCCCGCTGATCTCATACGGGAAGATGTAAAAGAATTTTCACTTCGGGTAGCGGATGCACAACCTATTGTTGAATTCTTTCTGGCTGAACTTTCAGATTCTGAAAAGAATTCTCATAGACTCTTGCGTTCTGCCGAGCGCATGGTACTTCCATTGATTGCCGCGATACCCAGCCCGATGGAACGGGAGCATTTTATACAAGTTACCGCACAGGCATTAGGACTCACCGGTGAAGCCGTTCGAGAATCTCTCAAGCGTGTTCCCAAACAACCAAGCGTAGGTGATACCCATTCTGTAGTAGCGACACCAGTTGCTCCTACCCGAAGCGCACGTGAGACGCGGGCCGAGCAACTTCTCGCGGTCTTGCAGGTCTATCCCGATACGCCCCTTGCGAAACGTATCAAAGAAAGGTATTGTCAAATTACTGAAGCCGAGCTGTTGCCTCACGAGGTCCCGGAGTCAGCCTTATTCTATGTAGGACAGACGTTTGGTGAAAATCCGGGTGAAGAGGCTGCAGACGAGCTTCTTGTTATATTTGAAGAAGCGGTTATCCGCGAGAAATATCAAGAAGCGGTCATGAATTTACGTCGAGCCGAAGCGGCACGTGATGTCTCTCTGATTGAAGAAGCACAGAAAGTGTGTGCGAAACTCTCGACCCGTCTCGCCGTGCTTGGGAAATAATGCAACAATTTTCATTTTATTTTTGATATGGCAAAACCCGTTATAAAAAAGAAGGTTGTAAAGAAGTCGCTCACTGCGAAAAAGCAGTCGCGTACGTCGGTGGCTAAGAAATCTACTCCAAAGAAAAAAGCCACCAAGAAAATGACAAAAAAGACCCTAAAGAAAGTCACCCAGAAATCAGTGGCCGCAAAAAAGCGAATAGTACACGTGGCCGCACGCGGTGCAAAGGCAAAGGCACTTTCTCAAAAAGCAGAGGTAGCTGAAATTCTTATCGAGAAAGGGAAGGAACGCGGATACGTGACCTACAATGAAATTCTCAAAGCATTTCCGCTTGTTGAAGAAGATGTCAATTTCCTCGAATCGCTTTACGAACGTTTCGCCATAGCGGGTGTTGACGTTCTTGAAGGTGGCATGCTTGAAGATGCCGCCGATGAGTATCTCGCAACTCGCAATATCAAAGATCGTCACTCATCAAACTACGATTCAATACAAATCTATCTCCGCGAAATCGGGCAGTACCCCCTGCTTACCGCCGCCGAAGAACGGACGCTTGCACAGCGTATTGAAAAGAATGACGCTGAAGCACGAAATATTCTTGCCCGGAGCAACCTTCGACTGGTCGTCTCTATTGCAAAGAAATATGTCGGACGAAGTCCCGATTTGACGCTCCTCGATCTTATTCAGGAAGGGAATCTTGGCCTTTTCCGTGCGGTTGATAAATTTGACTGGAAAAAGGGGTATAAGTTTTCAACCTATGCAACGTGGTGGATTCGCCAAGCAATTACTCGTGCGCTTGCTGACCAGTCTCGCACGATCCGCATTCCCGTCCACATGGTTGAGACTATTGCGAAGTATAAGCAGGTCTCGCGACGTCTCTCTCAGATGCTTGGTCGCGACCCGCAAGCAGAGGAGATTGCTGTTGAGATGGGAGTCGAACCGGAAAAGATTTATCAAATAGAGAAAATTAATCAGGATACGCTCTCACTTGAGAATCCAATCGGGTCTGATGATGATGAGAAATCAACGCTCGGGGACTTCATTCCTGATGACAAAATCCCCTCACCGGTGCAAGAGTCTTCCGAACGCATTCTTTCAGAACAAGTACGACAGATACTCGATGATCTCTCTCCCAAGGAGCGCAAAATTCTTGAAATGAGACATGGACTTATGGACGGGGTCTACCACACGCTTGAGGAAGTTGGAAAAGAATTCGGGGTCACGCGCGAACGTATTCGCCAAATTGAAGCAAAAGCGCTTGAGAAGATTCGCACGCACATTAAAGCTCGTCACCTGAAGTCATATTAAACGCGCGTTTCGGTATATACAAAAACACGGCGGGATATTTTCCCGCCGTGGTGCTTTTCTGTGTTTTAGGATTTGAGTAAGGATACCCACCCTATGCAGAGCGCAATAAGTGTTATCAAGGTCCACCAAGAACTCTGAAAATTACTGCTTGCGGCATAAAATGAAAAGATAGAAATTCCTAGGAAAACCAGTGCGATCAACGTCCGTATAAGATTTTCTCTCTGTCGAATACTGGTTTTCTGTTTTTCATGATGTTGCTCAAACATACGGTCTCCTTGGTTTGCGCGGGGCCTGTAGAGTCTTTTTGGAGCGGTATCTAATTTCAGAATACTATCCTTTCTAAAAAAGTAAAGTATCCCTCTATGATATGGATGCGTATGCTGAGTAGTGTTCGCGCGAACCACGCGGTACACTTTGAGTAATGGCAACAACGAGAGCATTTGAAGAGGCATACGCAAAGCTCAATCCAAGACAGAAAGAGGCAGTGGATACTATCTACGGCCCGGTTATCGTTATTGCCGGTCCTGGAACAGGAAAAACACAAATGCTCGCACTTCGTATCGGAAACATTTTACAGACAGCAACGGGAGCGAAACCTGATGAAATACTTGCGCTCACCTATACCGATAGTGCGGCGACCGCACTGCGTACGCGTCTTGCGTCTCTTATTGGCAGTGCCGCCTACCGGGTTCGTATTCATACGTTCCATAGCTTTGCACGTTCCATACTCGAACTGCGCCCCGATCTCTTTCCGCGTATTGCAGAAGGTACGCAACTTTCCGATATAAGTGGCATTGAGCTTATGGAGAAACTTCTTGATGCGGGCCCCGTTAGAAACAAGGACTCATCGAGTCCTGGTTCGCCGGAAGCGAATGTTTCTAACGGAGCGGGAGCATATACCAAAATACGTAACCCAAAAATGCCGCATCGTTCAGCACGGGCACTGTTCGATTTTATGGGAGAATTGAAGAAAGAACATTTTACACCCGAACAGTATCGAGCTGACCTTACGAGCAGGTATGAATCACTGCTTGCCGATCCTGACCGTATGCATGCACGGGGAAGATATGAAGGAAAGGAGAAGGGTGAATTCATTGATCGTCGCGAGCGTCTCGAAAAACATCTTGAAGTCGCACAGCTTTTTTCTGCATACCAAGAGGCACTCGAACAACAGTCGCTGTATGATTATGAAGACCTTATTGCTGAAGCGGTACGTGGACTTGAGGCGGATGAGGGGTTCCGTGCACACGTTGGCGAGCGTTCACAATTTGTTCTTGCCGACGAGCATCAAGACGCAAATCCAGCACAAAATCGCCTCCTCGAACTGGTGACTGATTTTGACGGTGCGCCCAATCTCTTTATCGTCGGTGACGAGAAACAAGCAATCTATCGTTTCCAAGGAGCATCGCTGAAGTCTTTTTTCTACTTTAAAGAACAATACCCAATGGCAAAGGTCATCTCTCTCAATGAGAATTATCGCTCCACCGAAGAGGTGCTTGCCGCCGCGCACGATCTCATTGCGCCCGCGCCCATACCCAATCCGTCTTTACGTCCAACGCTTATCGCTACTCGCGGGAGCGGTGTGGCACTTGAAATGGTTGCCTGTGACACGCCGTATGAAGAACAGGAAGCGATACGGGCGCATATCGAGAAGCTCCACAAAAAGGGTGTGCCGTATGAAGATATTGCAATTCTGACGAAGAAGAATGCTGATGTTTTTGCCCTTGCCGGGTATCTGCATCGCGTAGGTATTCCGGAGGACCATGTGAGTTCTGAAATGAGTGCACTTGCTCACCCGGCAATACAGCTTTTCCTTTCACTCATCACTGCGCTTACGAATCTTTCAGAAGACGCACCGCTTGCGCGAGCACTTTTCATTCCGGGATTGCCGCTCTCACTTACCGAACGCATGCGCTTGCTCGCTATTCCTCGAGACGGGAAGCCACTCGCGGTTACTATCGAGGAACAGGCTGGGATGCGAGCGTGGATGAAGAAAATGAGGAAGCTCTCTGAGGATATGCCTGCGACCCCCGTTGTCGCATGGCTCGCAAAACTTGCGGACGAGAGCGGTTTTGTTGCCGGATTGTTAACGCTCGCCGAGAGCCAAGAGGCATACGAAGCGTACCAGGGATTTATGGAAGAGGCGGCACTTCTGGCGAAGGAACATCCAAATGCAACCGCACGCGACTTTCTTGACCGTCTCGCAATTATCGAGAAGCATGAGGTACGGGTACGGCGCGCACGTACAAAACATTCCGGCGTGCGAATCATGACTGCCCATAGTGCTAAAGGACTCGAATTTCCCCAGATTATCATTGCGCATGCAACGGATGAAAAATGGTTCCGTGGGAAATCAGCAGAGTTCTCGCTCCTTCTTGAAAAAGAAGATGACGAACATGATGTGCGCCGCCTCTTTTATGTCGCGCTGACGCGCGCCAAAGACGGAGTGTTGATCACACGTGCAGAGACGACCGCAGAAGACCGTGCACAAACACCGTTACGGTTCCTTGCTGATATTTCGACCCACCTCATAAGCGGAACTCCTGTAAAAGAAATCCCCGCGGTTGTTTCGTATGAAGCGCGCACCATCTTAGATGCCAATTTCT
>DATKTB010000042.1:0-3733 GCA_035531355.1 Minisyncoccota bacterium
ACCGACGCCGCTGAGCAACGCACCGCAATCGAACAACAGCTTGACGAACTGGTGCCGCTCCCACCGTCGGAAACTATTTTTGATTTTGTTGAAGTCGGCCGTACGAAAGACAATCGCGCATTAGTTGCGGGAATGGGCTTCGCGCATCGCATTGTCGATGATACGCTTGCGACTTTTGATGCCGCGAAAATCGGGGTTCGCGCGCTCGAAGGAGAAACCTTTGCGTCCTCGAGAGCGCTTCTCCCGTACGATGATGATTCGACCGTTCTTATCATTGACGTAGGGAAAACAACAACGAAACTTTCAGTCGTCACCCGACATATTCCACGCTTTGCGACAACCATAAATATTGGCGGACATGCACTCACCCTCGCCGTACAAAAATATTTTGGCGTAACTGAAGAGGAGGCGCGGAAAGTGAAAGCGAATCGAGGCATTGTGCCTTCGTCGGGAAATGAGGAATATCTCGCCGCAATGCTTTCCACCGTCTCGGCAATAAAAGAAGAAATTGCCCGCCACCTGAACTACTGGCAAGAGCATGCCGTGCGCACTGCCTCTCACGAGGCGGTCACGCGAGCGATTCTTGTCGGCGGGAATGCTTCGGTGCGCGGTCTTCCTGAATATCTTGAGGGAGCCCTGCAAATACCGGTTTCTGCCGGAGATGTATTTACGAATCTTGCGTCGCGCGATACGTGGATTCCCAAACTCGATTATACCGAGTCACTTGCGTACGCAACCGCCATAGGTCTTGCATTGCGTGACCACAGCGCTTTCTATGAATAAAAAACTTACTAATTTGCTCCCTCGTGTGCGCCGCGCCGCGCTCACTCGCGAGTACCTCTATCGTGTAGGAGTGATTGCCACCTCGCTTTTCATCGCGCTTATAAGCGCCGCTGCTCTGCTTTTGTTGCCGACGTATATCTATGTAGCGCAAACAGCACAAATAAAAGAAACGAGGCTCGCAAGCATACGGTCAGCGCTCGTATCAACTGACAGAACAACTGTTGCCGCCCGTCTCGCGGCGCTCTCAAAGGACACCTCCGCGCTCGTCGCCTTATCAACAGCGCTCTCGCCAAGCTCGGTGATGAACACGATCCTCGCGCTTCCGCGACCGGGGATCACCCTCTCAAGTTTTGGGTATATGCCCCACCAAGGGACGATTCCACCCACGCTCACGCTTTCGGGTATTGCGATAACGCGCGATGCATTACGTACCTATCAACTTACCCTACAGGGTGCGCCACTCGTACGCACCGCTGACCTCCCGGTCTCTGCCTACGCGCAAGATACGAATATTGATTTTACGATTACGCTCACCCTTTCCCCATGAACTCTTCTCTCACTCGTCTCTTTAGTGCACTTGCCGTAGCAGTCATGGCTGTTATTGGATATGGCGTCTGGTATAGCGTTGTTTCGGCAAAGAGTGCTGAGGTAGCAAATCTGCAAAATCAAATAACAACAGCAACAAACAGTGTGAATCACCTCACCTCTGATCGCACGGCGCTCACTGAAATTACGACCGCTGAGGGACAGATACAGAGCTATTTTGTACCTGAGTCGGGTGTTGTCGCATTCATCAATTATCTTCAGGCAAGCGGTCTTACGCAGAAAGCAACGGTCACCGTGCTTTCTGTATCAACCGGTAGCTCAGATACGCTCCCGTCGCTCCTCTTTTCCCTTACGATACAAGGAACCTTCGATTCCGTGATGCGGACGGTCGGCATGATTGAATACGCACCGTATGATTTATCCATTTCCTCACTTTCCGTAAAGAAAAATGATAAAAATACCTGGCAGGCGGCCCTCTCATTTTCGGTCGGCTCAGTTCCTATTGCCCCCGCACCACAAACACCATGAACACCACTCTTTTTAAAAGATTGTCAGAAAAAATAAAACTACTTTTACATCCGGATCCTGTACGGGACTGGTTCACGCTCTTTACGCTCTCACTCATACTTCTTGCCGGTATTATTGTATGGAATGTGTGGGCTTTCGATACGGTGGTGAACGGGGGAGCGATTACCGCTGTTCCCGTAAGTAGTACTCCGGTTTTTAATACCTCATCACTCAACACCATCCATACTATTTTTGCCACGCGTGCCGCAGAAAATGCGAAATACATGGCGGGCGTATATCACGTTACTGACCCTTCGCAATGACGCGCACATGCGCTAGTCTGGTAGACAGGCATGCCCCGATAGTTCAATGGATAGAACAGCGGACTTCTAAGCCGTTGATGTAGGTCCGATTCCTGCTCGGGGCACACATCTTCAAGAGGGCATATTGACAATACGTTTAGATATACGTATTATCTACATAGATACAAGTAATCGGAATAATGTAACGGAGGGATTTTCGATTGGGTTCGGTATTGAGGAGATGGCAGATGAACATGACAGGTCGTGTGTTGTGCAGTTTCTTCCTGGTTCTGTTTTCTTTGTCCGCATTCGCTTCAGGCGGTACGTTTGAAGTCGGCGGTGGCGTGAACAGGTATCGGTCGGTAGGAAATGGCGTCTGGTATCAGAAAGGATTCCCGTACCACTTACAGCTTCATAGCTCGGTATGGATGCTTGGCTGGCAACAGCCGATAACGGAGCACCTGGTGTTTCATGCGGATTGGCTTTCTTTGGGGAAAGCCGCCTCAGATTCATGGGACACTCCGATTGACGCGAATTACAACGCGAGTGAGCATCGTTGTTATGGTGCGTGTGTGTCCATGGCCCACTTTGTCGGGCACGGATCGGCATCGGGACTTGCGCTCTCCCTCTCACAGCACTTCGGGCAGAGCGGATGGTTTTTTGTGAATGCCGGGCTCTATGTAAATCGCGTTCGCTGGGAAGAGGATGTCTATCACTGGCAACCCCTCTTGCTTGTTCCCGCGCGTGATCTGCATGTTGCACATCGGACGCATTGGGAAGTCGCACCGATGGTCGGAATAGGGGTGCAGTTCGGCAACTTCTCGCTCGTGGGTCAGTACATCTCTGTGCAAGCGACAAGGGATGCTTTCCCGGCAATTTTCCATGGAGCAGATGTTGTACTGGCGACGGTCCGTTTTTAATGGGCATATCGAAGTACAAAAAGGGTCCACATTCATGTGGACCCTTTGTATTTCATACACAAACGGATGTTCTGAACAAAAAGTTTCGTATCTGATATGCTGAAATTTGCCAACAATCCTCTTGTTACTAAGGCAATATAACAAACAGAGGGTGGTGGTATATGCCGGGCATGTGGTGTAACTGGTAAACACGTACGTCTCAGAAGCGTATGTCGAAAGACGTGGGAGTTCGACTCTCCCCATGCCCACTTATATTTCTCTACGTTTGGAGCCACACGGTCACTCGTCTACCTTTTATATAGGGTTTTTTTGACGCGCGTGATACTCTTCAAAAAGATACATTATTATATACAAAATGAATTACTTACAAAAAGTTGAACAAGGAAAACAGGTAATCAGGGAAGCAATAGAAAAATATCCGAACATCGCCGTCGGCTCTTCTTTTGGGAAGGACTCTATGGTCACGCTCCATCTCGCTCTGTCCGTAAAGCCGGATCTTCCGGTATTTTCGATACTTGCCGACACCGAATTTCCCGAAACCTATGCGTTTATAAAAGAGGTAGTGAAAAAATATTCTCTTAACTATCGCGAGTTTATTTTTACACAACGAGAAGGCGAGAAATGTTGCGGAAAACCAAAAGTTGAGAAAACACGGGAAGCACTCGCTCCGTATGA
>DATKTB010000043.1:0-5658 GCA_035531355.1 Minisyncoccota bacterium
TCAATCATGTCCTTCCGGACCTTATTCACGTTTGGATTGAGTCCCGGCTGAAACGCCATGTAACACTGCTTGGCGGCAAGTGCCACGAGTAGCGCAGGGTCAGATACTGCCTCTTCCGAAGGGATCTCGAATTCGTCAGCACCCATTTCATCAAGCCACTCGCGAACCGCTTCACGGTCAACGACTGTCCTTGCTAGTACGCGTACGCTTATTTCATTGAACGAGGTCGCCATCAGAGCACTCCTTTTCGATTGGGTTCATTTGGTACAGCCAAGACGGACTCTACACTTGAAAGTGGGTCAACACAACATTGACGAAATGTGGTGATTGGGCGAAGATGCTTCTGGTCTATCACTGGAGAGGAACCATGTATAGTGATCTTTCACTTATCGTCGCCATGACTGAAGAAAGGGTCATCGGCAATAACAATACCCTTCCCTGGAATATCCCGAGCGACCTGAATCGTTTTAGGAAAATAACGATTGGTCATCCGGTCATTATGGGACGGAAAAATTGGGAATCACTTTCGGAAATGCGGCGACCACTGAGACATCGGAGCAATATTGTTCTTACACGACGGGAAGATTATGAAGCAAAAGGAGCTCTCGTCGCTCATTCAATAAAAGAAGCATATCTGCTCGCTCGAAATACCCCCGGAGCTGATGAAATCTTCATTATCGGCGGGGAAGAAATCTACCAGCAATTTCTTCCGTATGTGCAGAAAGCGTATATCACCTTCGTGCAAGCGTCGGTCCCGGGCAAGGCATACTTTCCGAAGTGGAGAAATGCAGACTGGGTATACGAACGAATCCCCGAATCTTTCAGTAAAAAAGACGATCGAGATGAGTACCCCACCCTGTTCGCTACCTGGCAACGAGCCTGAACGAGCCTGATTATTTCGGCTAACAACAAAAACGGCGCTTAAAAGCGCCGTTTTTTCTTTCTATAGGAAACTTTTATTTCTCAACATCGATGCCCATACTCTGTGCCGTACCGGCGATAAGACGAGCGGCGGCCTCAGGACTGTTTGCACGAAGGTCCGGCATCTTCTCAGCGACAATTGCCGCGATGTGCGCTTTGGTAAGAGTCCCGACCGCACGCTCTTTCTGTGATTTCATCGAACCCTTCTCCAGACCGAGCGCCTTCAAGATGAGACGCGACGCAGGTGGGTTTTTTAAAATAAACGTGAACGAGCGATCGTCATAGACTGAAAGCTCGACCGGAATAATCGTCCCCTGCTTATCTTTTGTCGCTTCATTAAACTGCGTCACGAACTGTCCGATATTTACTCCTGCAGGACCGAGTGCGGTACCGACCGGTGGTGCCGGTGTCGCCTTCCCTCCAGGAATCTGTAATTTAATCTTTTTTACAATGGTAGCCATAGTGAATGTGACTTTACCTTAGAGTTTGCGGATTTGCAAAAAATCGAGTTCGACCGGTGTCTCGCGGCCAAACATCGAAACCATGATTTTCACCTTTCCGCGGTCCTCATCGATCTCCCCAACCTTGCCCTCCAAATCCTTAAAAGGACCATCGGCAATGACCACTTGGTCATCTTTTACCAGATCGATGCGGTGTTTCGGTGCTTCAGCGGTCATCCGCTTCATGAGTGAGGCGACTTCTGATTCATCCATAGGAATGGGGGTGTTCCCGGCACCGACGAAACCGGTCACCCGTGGAGTATTCCGCACGACAAACCATGAATCATCGTCTACGATCATGCGCACGAGGATAT
The DNA here is from genome assembly GCA_035531355.1 of Minisyncoccota bacterium. Taxonomy (GTDB): domain Bacteria; phylum Patescibacteriota; class Minisyncoccia; order Phycocordibacterales; family Phycocordibacteraceae; genus C7867-001. Next base: position 1,736 of record DATKTB010000043.1, read on the forward strand.
ATCCCGGATAAATTTTTTCTTCCTCAACAATGCGTTTTCCATTCTTAACGCGAATTTTCTTTTCGGTAGGAACAATAACATCGAATATTTTACTTTCCATATTAAGTGATTCGATGCGTTGTTTAAGATTTCGTTCGACGGCGTTCTCGTAACCCGCGTAGGTATGGATGGTGTACCAGCGTGCGTCCTCCGGGCGAGGGGTGACTTCATCACGAATCTCTTTGCGCACGATTGGCGCGATATCAGCCATGCCGGCATCTACTGGAACGGCATCATCATTTTCACTGGCGTGCAGGAATGGGTCGTTCATAGAAAAAATTAACCGCCGATAATATGATTCACCACTGAACCAAAGATGAAATCAAGAATGCCCACCAAAAGTGCGATGACTGCCGCGATGAGAATGACCGAAAGAGTATGCGCAATGGCTGTCCGATTGCTCGGCCAGACGATGTGAGTGAATTCTTCGCGAACATGTTTCAGATAGGTTAGTGGTGAAGTCATGGCAAATGTGTCAGGTCAAATAAAAAAGCCCTGCGGGCTTTCGATAGTGAGAGCATAGTATGAGTATCCAAACCAGTCAAGCACATTGACAATTCTCATCTACATGATATTACTTCCTGCAGAAAGTGTTCTTTCTAGACACTCTTGTCCGCCACAGCAGAAAAATGCTCAATTCATGGGCGCTCTTCTGCTGTGGCGAATCCAAAACGGATAGCTAGAACAGCGTCTATTCTCCTGGGAGAAAGCCATGAAAAACTGGAGCTGGAAAGGTGTTTTGTTTCTGTTGATCCCCTGTGTTTCCCTACCTACCCTGTCGGGCTGTCTGGCCGCCTCACTTTCGGCGTTCATACCCGAAGCGGGAAGTCTTACGGCCCGTAACGGAGTCGACTCCGACCTGCTCACCATGCGACTCGCATCCAAGACGACCAGCGACACTTTTACAAAGAACGCCCGGATAGCGTCCACCCATCTTGGGTATCAAGTGAACAGCATAATGGGAAGTGAGTACCGGATAATGCTGCGGCGATTATTACTCATCAAGAGTTCAAATGCTCTCAGTGCGTACGTCGGCAAGAGTTGGCAATATACTGTTTCCCTTACGTTGGAAAACGACGGACAAACGGTCGATATTCTCTCAAAGACCGCGGGGAGCAGTGACCATGCTGGCCCTGGCTCCGCAAGGAAAATCGGACTGGCTTTCCAGAAAGAACTGGGTTCTCTCTATGCCAACAAGTGATTCGTTTATCTCCGACCCCAACAGTAGAAACTGTATGGGGTCGTTTTTTATACTAATGAATCTCGTAGGTAATCGAGACTGAGGCAGTATAGGTATTATCACCAACCGGAATATTCGGCGTAGATGCTTCCTTCGCTCCGGAAACCCCTGCACCCAGACCATACATCGGCATCGGGTAATTCCCCGACGATTCGCTGAAGTTCACTATTTTCCCTAGATGAACTCCGAGTTGAGACGCAAGGAGATCTGCTTGCGTTTTTGCTTTCATAATTGCATCGGCGCGTGCGGCATCGTAGCCAGCTGTTGCATCATCAAGCGCAAAACTTGGGCCGGAAACATTCTGTACACTGAGCTTCCCAAGGCCGCCGAGGAACACCCCGACCGACGAGAGGTCACGGATACTGACTTGTACGGTCTCTGCTACTTGGTAGCCGGTGATCGTCGGCGTGCCAGAGGGCGGACATGGTAGGCCGACCGTGCAGGGACGAGGGTATGAGTACTGCGGGTTGATGGTGTAGGAAAGTGTCTTTATATCCTTATCGGCGATGCCCTGCCCTTTCACGAAAGCGAGGGCGGCATTCGCCTGCTTCGTGGTCGCCGCCTGCGCGAGAGCGACAGATGATGCGGTGTTCTGTACCGTGAACGAAACACGAGCGACGTCCGGCGCAAGCGTCGCCTGCCCGTCGCCTTGAACGGTAACCGTATCGGTTGCCGGTACACCTGAACGATCAAAATTTTTCGCAATCGTTATCGTTTGCGCGAGGAGAAACAGTGCCAAGATGGAAAGAACTCCAGTTACCGCAATGCGCACCGTGGTGCTGCTGAAAAATTCATCAAGAAAATTATTATTCATGGCCAGAAGTTATAGATAATCTCACCGAAAATTATAACACCTTAAGCGTTGCAAGAAGTTTTATAAGTGCAGCATGTGCCGGCAACACACTAAGGTTGCTGTTTGGATCGGCCCAATTAGAGACACCGGTATCAATCGCATCAAATCGCAGGACGTCCGTACCGCGGTCAAAATAGTATGCGGTATCGATAGTGCCTCCTGCTCGTCCAACAGTAACTAACGTAAAACGGTGATTTCCCAGTACCGTGGAAGAGAAGGAAGTAATCCCCATCGGCATTCCGGTTGTGGTACTTGTCGCCGTTTGTTGGATAACAGCAAGTGCCGTCGAGGATGCGCTGATGCCATACCGTGTAATTTCTATCGTCGCCGCTGTTGTTGAGGAGACGGTATTGGATTGATAGGTCGCCTGATTGCTACCATCTGAAACGACTCCTCCAATAAACCCGTCTGGAACGGCAAAAGCGATACCCAGACTGGTGAGAGAGACGTTAGGCGGCGGACACACCGGAAACGTGCAGGACAATCCTGTACGGGAGACTGAAGTGCCATCCGGGCATACTTCGGCATCGAGCGGGCATGCGATGGGCTGATACGGGTGCTCAACCGCATTTCGATACATAAAACCACCTACTCCGATCAAGATGATAATTGCAATACCCCAAAAGAGCTGTTTCATACCATCTATAGTAACAAAAGAGTCCTCGCGTGCCTATAATATTCAGACAAAATCTTTTTGGGCGACTACAGGGAATCGAACCCTGATCGAGAGCTCCACAAGCTCCAGTGTTAACCGTTACACCATAGCCGCCATGAGTACCTATCAAAAACAAACAGTAACAGGTACGATTTTTATAACACGAGAACGGAAAGCGCGCGATGCCGTTCTCTGCTAGTACCGTGGGACTTCTTCCGGGACACCTGCCAAATGGTTTGCAAGACGAGCAAGCGCAAAGAGGAGTGAGGAGAGACGATTCATGTACGCGATGGTCTCTTGCGGAAGCGTTCGTATACCCATTTCAGTCACCGCAATAAGTCGTCGCTCGGCACGACGCGCGAGCGTCCGCGCCACATCGAGGAGCGCCGAGAGCTCGGTTCCTCCTGCAATAGAAAATCCTTTTAGCGGAGGGATTTCTTTCTCGATAGCGTTAATAATTATCTCTATTTTCTCTACCGACTCTTTCGCTACGTGTTTTTCTGCGCCCGCAACCTCAGCCTGAATAATAAAAAGAGTTTCCTGCACTTCGTGAAGCGTTGGGGCGATGCGTTTTTCTTTCTGAGCACGCATCTTCACAAAACCCACAAACGCATTGAGCTCATCAAGCGAGCCAAGTGCTTCGGGCAATTCAGACGACTTCGAAATTCGCTGTTGGTTACACCCAAAAGTCGTCGTGGTCCCTTTGTCCCCTTTTCCGGTATAAAGCATAGATACGAAGAGTATAGCAAAAGTGATAAGACCCGAATACGTGTATTCGAGTCTTGGGTTGGTCGGGCTGAGTTACTCAGGTGTATTTTTATTTTTGTTTCCTTTTTTTTGCTGGAGAATTTTCTTGTGAATTTGTCGGTTCCATTTTCGAGAAGAAATGAGGTCTTGATTCCGCACACGCGGGTTTCCTTCGTGCTCTCGTGATACAGGACGAAGGGATTGAACGCCTCTTTGTGTTCTGCTCTTATGACACATACGCGACTCTCCTTGCTTTTGGTTGAGTTGCTCTTCTGTTCCGTAAGCGATAGTACCACACCGAGTATCCTCGGCTTAAAATCCGTATAGGGGATAACGCTCAGAAACTATTCTTCATTCTTTTGGTGCCCGGGACAGGACTCGAACCTGCA